>JANORB010000198.1:0-19725 GCA_031415135.1 Methylibium sp. | reverse complement strand
GTCGCGCAACCCTGTCGCGTGAGGTCGATGACCCGACGGTCGTCGACCTCAACGCCAACAAAAATACCTCAGGGAGTCTTCATGCTAAACAAGTTCAATGCCTGCGCGCGCCCGGCGATTGCGCTGTGCATGGTCATCGCGAGCTGGTGCGAGGTCGCCCAGGCCGACACCGGGCCTTGCGCCGTTCCCATCCCCGGTGCAAGCTTGCCCGACCTGATCGTCGACGCGCAGGCGCTGAAGACGGCCTTGGCGGTGGCCGACGAGAAGGTCGCGCCAGCAAGTTGCACGATTCAGGAAGGCTTTGTCGCCTCGCCCGGCTGGCACACGCTGCTGCGCTTCACGACCAGCACCCCGAACATCGGCCAGGGCGCGATGGTCATCGGCGACCCGAGGCAATGTGGGGCGCTGTTCGAGCCGTCGACCTGCCACGCCCACCTGCATTTCAAGGAATTCGCCGACTACCGGCTGTGGACCGTCGGCGGCTACGACACCTGGTTGGCACGGCGCGACCTGACCACGCCGACCCACACCGGCGTCAATGCCGCCTCCCTGGCCGAGGCCGCGAAGAACCGCCAATTGCTCGTCGGCCGGAAGATGGGTTTTTGCATGATCGATTCGGACCCCTTCACAGTCGGCGCCAACCCCACCCCGACCTTCAGGTCGTGCAACACCAACCAGGGGCTGTCGGCCGGCTGGACCGATCTCTACGGCGCCAACCTCGACGGCCAGTACGTCGACCTGGAAAATCTGAAGGCCGGCTTTTACGTGCTCGAGGTGCACGTCAACGCCGAACACCTGCTGCCGGAGAGTGACTACACCAACAACAGCGCGGCGGTGCAGATTCGCTACCTGCCCAAGCGCGGCGCGACCCCCGCGACCCTCGAAGTCCTGCCCTGACGAGGCCGTTCGCATCGCAATCGCACCGCGGTTCGCGCCTTCCGACCCGCAGCCACCATGGATGCCGTACAACCGGCACCATGGACAAACCCTTCTCACCCGCCTGCGAACGCAATCGCGAACCCATTCTTGGCGTGCTGCGCGAACGCTTTGCCGAGCGCCGGCATGTGCTCGAAATCGGCAGCGGCACCGGCCAGCATGCGGTGCACTTTGCCGCCGCGCTGGCGCACCTGGTGTGGCAAACCTCGGACGTGGCCGACAACCTGCCCGGTATCGAACAATGGCTGGCCGAGGCCGCGCTGCCCAACACGCCGCCGCCGTTGCGGATCGATGTGAACCAGCCATTTCCGGTGGGCCGCTTCGACGCGGTGTTCAGCGCCAACACGCTGCACATCATGGGCTGGCCCGAGGCGCGGCGATTCTTTGCGGCGCTGCCCGATGTGATGAGCGACGGCGCACTGCTAACACTCTACGGGCCGTTCAACCTCAACGGCAAGTTCAGCAGCGCCAGCAATGCGGCGTTCGACACCCAGTTGCGCCAGGGCCACCCGCAACGCGGCATTCGCGACTTCGAAGCCGTCGATGGGCTGGCCCGTGCAGCGGGGCTCACACTGCTGGAAGACCGCGCCATGCCGGCCAACAACCGCTGCGTCACCTGGCAGCGGGGTTGACCCGGAACCAGGCGCCGCAGCCCGATTCGGCCGGTGCTCCTGGGGCCCGCTACTTGATCGCGATCGGGTTGATGATCGCCTGCACCGCCCCGGTGATGCGCGACGGCCCGAGCGTGAACAAAAACTCCCAGGCCTTGTCCTTGACCATCTCGGCGGTCTCGATGTTCTCCAGGATGTAGATGCCGTTCTGCGCCAGCAGCACCTGGTGGATCTCGAACACGCCCACATCCTTCTCGAACGGGATCACCTCCAGGCCCCAGGTGTCGGCGCCCACGGCCGCCACGTTGAGCGATGCGAGGTAGCGCGCGCCGTCCTGGCCCAGCCCCGGCTCGGCGGCGCCGTAGCGCTTGTTGTCCTTGCCGATCAGCTTGGTCCAGCCGGTGTGGAACAGCACCACGTCACCTTTTTCGATGCCCTTGACGCCCTGGCGTTTCAGCGCCGCTTCGATCTCGACCTTGTTGAACGGTGTGCCTTCCTTGACGATCTCCTGGCCCAGCAGCCCGGCCATGTCGAGCAGGATGCCGCGGGTGGCAAACGGCGGGAATTTTTCGATGCCCAGCTTGGTCAGGCCACCGGCACTGGCGAAGTCCTTGGCCTCGTTGCAGTTGTAGTAGGTGTTGTCGATGCCCAGGTGGCCCAGGCCGTCGAGCTGCGAGCCGATGCCGACCCAGCCGGCAATGATGTCGTCGTTGTAGGTCGTCTTGGTGGGGCCGAGCGTGACACCGCCTTGCTGGCCCGGTTGCACGACCGTGAGCGAGAACGAGCGCGGCGGGTAGGCCGGCGTGTCCTTGTTGGTCTCGATGCCCAGCGCGTAGCTCTTGCCCTTGGTGATGGTCTTGATCGCCTGCAGCACCTTCTCGGGGGTGGCGTAGTTGGCGTTGCCGGCCTGGTCGTCCTTGCCGTGTTTGGACGGGAAGCATTTTTGCTGCTGGGCGGCGGCGCCACCCGCGGCCACGCCGAGCGCGAGCAGCGCGGCGAGCGCCGGCAGTCCACGCTTGAATGAGTGCCTGAATCTCTGGGACATGGATCGTCTCCTGTTGTGGGTTACCGGCCATTGCGGCACGGCCACCCCAGCATGCGCAGGCCGCCTGGCGGAGAACAGCCCGGAATTACCCGCAGCCAGCGCGGTGCACAAGGCTCAGCGCAGCCCGTCCCACAGCAGCTTCACGCCGGTGAAAAACATGCCGCTGTACGCGAGCTTGTAAAACACGTCGGGCCGGATGTGCGGCGTGAGCTTGACGCCCAGCCACACGCCCAACGGCGCCAGCGGCACCAGCACCAGGGCGGTGGCCATGTTGCGCCAGTCGATCAAGCCCAGCCATGCATACGGCAGCCACTTGGACACGTTGATGGCCGCAAAAAACGTGGCCATCGTCGCGCTGAAAACCACCGGCGCCAATCGCAGCGGCAGCACGTAGGCGCTGATGGGCGGGCTGCCGGCGTGCGCCACGAAGCTGGTGAAACCGGCTGCGATGGCCAGCAAAAAGCCCACTGCCCTGGCCGGCGGCGGCGCATCGGCGCGCGGCGGAAACACCAGGCGCTGCGCCAGGAACAGCAGGGTCAGCCCGCCGACCACCGCGGCGACCGTCTTCGACGACATCACACCGAACAACAGCGTGCCCAGCACGGTGCCCAGCAGTCCGGCCGGCAGCAGCAGGCGGATCAGCGCCCGGTCGCGTTGCTGGAACAACAGCTTCAGGCCCATCGCATCCATGATCAACAGCAGCGGCAGCATGATGGCCGCCGCCTGCGGGACCGGAATGCTGAGCGCCATCAGCGGCGTGGCCAGCGAGCCGAAGCCCGAGGCGATCCCGCTCTTGGCCAAGCCCATCAGCAACACCGCCGGCACGGCGGCGGCGTAGAACCAGGGGTCGGTGATGAGGTCCGGGCTCAAACGAGCGCGCAGGCTTCTTCGAAGCTCAGCCGCGGGCTGCGGCCGAACAGCTGGCTCGGGTCGCCGTGCCCCAGGTTGCAGACGAAGTTCGACTGGACCCGGGTTCCGGCGAAGAACTCGGCATCGACCTTGGCGTTGTCGAAGCCGCTCATCGGGCCGCAGTCCAGGCCGAGCGCGCGTGCCGCGATGATGAAGTAGCCGCCTTGCAGGCTGGAGTTGCGCATCGCCGTGGTGGCAATGAACTCGGGCTTGCCGGCGAACCAGGGCTTGGCATCGGCATGCGGAAACAGCGTGGGCAGTTTCTCGTAGAACTCCATGTCCATGCCGATGATGGCCGAGACCGGCGCTTGCCGCGTCTTCTCGACGTTGCCGGCGGCCATGCAGCCGAGCAGCCGCTCCTTGGCCTCCGGTGTTCTGACGAACACGATGCGCGCCGGGCTGCAGTTGGCCGAGGTCGGGCCCCACTTCATCAGCTCGTAGAGTTGGCGCAGCGTGGCCTCGGGCACGGCCTGCGCGCTGAAGCCGTTGTGGGTGCGGGCGCTGTCGAAGATCTGTTCGGTGGTGATGTTCATCCGGTCCTTGGAGGGGCGTCGACGCCAGGTCGACAGGGGCGACAATTGTGGAATGTTCAGCCCCTCACAGAACGACGTAAGGCTTTTCTTTTGCGATGCCTACCGCAAGCAGTTTGAAGGCTCGCCGCTGACCCCGCTGGAGGCGGTGGCCGCCGACTGGATCGCCGAGCACCCCGAATACCAGGCCGACCTGTCCGACCCGGATGCCGCGCTGGCGGCCGTCTACGACGTGGACGCCGGCCGCACCAACCCGTTCCTGCATTTGTCGATGCACTTGTCGATCACCGAGCAGGTCAGCATCGACCAGCCCGGTGGCATCAAGCAGGCGTTCGAGTTGTTGCGATCCAGGCTTGGCTCGGCGCACGAGGCGCAGCACGAGGTGATGGAGTGCCTGGGCGAGATGATCTGGCAGTCCCAGCGCAGCGGCCTGCCGCCCGACGGTGAGCGCTACATCGACTGTGTGCGCCGGCGGGCGACGCGCTGAGGGCCGCAGATGCCGCCACGACTGGAGAGCTGACTTGCTGCGGTGCAGGGCAGCGACGGCAGCTCACTCCTGCGCCGCGCTCCGCAAGGTCTCCACCACCGGCCGGCGCAGCACCTCGCGCAAGCCCCACCAGCCGGCGGCCAGCGCCAGCAATGCGCCCGTCACGCCACCGGCCAGCGGCACCCAGGGCGATGCGTTCCAGCTGAACTCGAACACATAGCGCGCCAGCGCCCAGCCCACCGCCACGGCCGCGACCGACGCCAGCACGCCGGCCAGCGCGCCGACGCCCAGCAACTCGGCGCGCTGCACCTGGGCCAGCAACTTGCTGCTGGCGCCGAGCGCGCGCATCACCGCAAACTCGCGCGCGCGCGCCTCGCGCGTGGCGGTGACGGCGGCGAACAGCACCACCAGCCCGGCGGCGAGCGTGAAGCCGAACAGGAACTCGACCGCGCGGATTACCTGGTCGAGCACACGCTGGATCTGCGCGATCGAGATCGACACGTCGATGTTGGTGATGTTCGGGAAGTCGCGGCTCAACGCGTTGTCAAAGCCCGCTTGCGGCGGCGCGCGAAACGCGGCGATGTAGCTCAGCGGCACGTCGGCCATCGTCGCGGTCGGGAACATCACGAAGAAGTTGACCCGCATCGAGCTCCAGTCGACCTTGCGCAGGCTGGTGATGCGGCCCTCGGCCATGGCGCCACCCACGTCGAAGCGCAGCGTGTCGCCGAGCTTGAGGCCCAGGGTCTGCGCCAAGCCTTCTTCCACGCTCAGCGCGCCTTGTTCGTCCACCTTCCACGCACCGCCGGCGATGGTGTTGTGCGGCGGCATGTCGGCGGCGTGGCTCAGGTTGAACTCGCGATCCACCAGCCGCTTGGCGCGTTCTTCCAGCATGTCTTCGGGTTTCACGGCCAGGCCGTTGATCGCCACCAGCCGGCCGCGGATCATCGGGAACCAGTCGAACTGCTTCACACCCGCGTCGGCGAGCCTTTGCCTGAACGCCTCGCCCTGGTCGGGCTGCACGTTGATGATGAAACGGTTGGGCGCGTCGGGCGGCGTGGCCTGGCGCCAGCTGCTGATGAGGTCGGTGCGCAGCAACACCAGCAGCACCAGCGCCAGCAGCCCCACGCTCAGGGCCGACACCTGCAGCACCGCAAACGCCGGCCGCGCCGCAATCTGGCGCGTGGCCAGCACCAGCCAGCGCGGCGCGCGCGACTCGGGCACCATGCGCCGCAACAGCAGCACCGCCGCCCACGACAACAACGCGAACAGCGCCACGGCCGCGGCAAACCCGCCCACGGCGATCAGCCCCAGCTTGAGGTCGCTGGCCACCGCCAGCAGCAGGCCGACAAACCCCAGCGCACCGGCCGCCAGCACCGCGATCGACGCCGGCTTGAGCGCGCCCACATCACGCCGGATCACGCGCAGCGGCGGCACCTGCGCCAGCTGCAATACCGGCGGCAAGCCGAAGCCCATCAGCAGCGTGAACCCCACGCCCACACCGAACAGCGCCGGCCACAAGGTGGCGCCGGGCAGTTGCGCGGCCACCAGGCCGGCGAACAGCCACACGAACACGTAGTGCACCGCAAAGCCCAGCGCCACGCCGGCCACGCTGGCCGCCAGGCCGACGACGGCAAACTCCACCAGGTATTGCAGCGCAATGCTGCGCTGCGACGCCCCCAGCACCCGCAGCATCGCGCAGTCGTCCAGGTGGCGGCCGGCAAAATCGCGCGAGGCAATGCCCACCGCCACGGCGGCCAGCAACGCGGCCAGCAAGGCGACGAGGTTGAGAAATTTCTCGGCGCGGTCCAGCGTCTGGCGCATCTCGGGCCGGCCGTTGGCGAGCGACTCGATGCTCAGGCCGCGCAGCGACTGGCTCTTGACCTGCGCCTGCGCCCACTCGATGAACTGGCGCACCGGCACGTCGCTGCTGCCCGCGGCCGCCACCGCCAGCCGGTAGGTCACGCGGCTGGCGGGCTGGATCAGGCCGGTTGCGGCCAGGTCGGCCTGGTTCAGCAACACCCTCGGCGCAAAACTCATGAACCCGGTACCCCGGTCGGGCTCGATGACGATGACCCGGGCGATGCGCAGGCTGGCATCGCCCAGCAGCAGCACATCACCCACCTGCAAGGCCAGCGAAGTGAGCAACGCCGGGTCGACCCAGGCGGTGCCCGGCGCCGGCGCACCTGCTGTCTTGACTTCGGCGCTGCCGGCGCCGCTGTTGAGCGTCAACCGGCCGCGCAGCGGATAGGTTTCGCTGACGCCTTTGACGGCCACCAGGCGGGTCGCGCCGCCCTTGTCGTCGGTGGCGCGGCCCATGCTCGGAAAACCGGTCGTGCTGGCGGTCAGCAGGCCCAACTCGCGCGCCTTGGCGCTGAACGCGGCAGGGGTGGGCTGGTCACTCGCCACGATGGCGTCGCCGCCCAGCATCTGCTTGGCGTCCCGCGCCAGGCCGGTGTTGATGCGGTCGGCAAAAAACCCCACCGCAGTGAGCGCGGCCACCGCCAGCATCACGGCCACCACCAGCAAGCGCAACTCGCCGGCGCGGAAGTCGCGTGCCATCTGGCGCCAGGCCAGTTGCCATATCGAGGGTTTGCGGGCGATCCGCACCGGCGTGTTCATGGCCCGAACTTACACGACTTCGGCCGGGCCACGCCGAGCCGGGGACTTCGCTCTTCCTGGTGCCAGGCGAACGACGTGGGCGATGTCGTTCGCCCTTCAGACCCATGCGCCGCTCGCAAACGACTTCGGTGGGCTGAATCGCACCGGAGGCGGCCCGCCTTGTCGAACTGAAGGCGCGCTGCGATGGCGCCACCGCCTAGAATCCGCGCCGATGTGCAGTAGGGCAACCCTGATCAAGTCCCCCGCAGTTCGCGCATCCTCGCTTTGGGCGGTCTGCGGCGTTGCAAATCCTCGCCATGGCTGGGGCTATGGCTGTGGTTTGCGCCTTGCAGCCCATCCCAATGCGAGGCGCGCGCCCTCGCGGGGACTTGATCAGGGTCGCCGTAGGTCGGTTTGATGTCCGCTCCCCTTCCTCCCTTCGACTACGAATCGGCACTGGAAGCCTGTGCCCGCGGTGACAGCGCCGCACTGCGCTCGCTGCACGAGCGCGAGTCGCGTTGGCTACTCGGTGTGGCGCAACGCATCCTGCGCGACCGCGACCTGGCCCACGACGTGCTGCAGGACGCTTTCCTGCAGGTCTGGCAAAAGGCTGGCAGCTACCAGCGCGCGCTGGGCTCGGCGCGCGGCTGGGTCTACACGGTGGTGCGCCACCGGGCGCTCGACGAAGCGCGCCGCGCCGGCCGCGAAACCAGCGCCGGTGACGACATCGAGGCACTGGCCGACGCGGCGTCGGTGCAAGACAGCCACGGCAGCACGCAGGTCGATGCCCAGGCGCTGGAGCGCTGCCTCGAACGCCTGGAGCCGAGCCGGCGCGAGTGCATCGTGCACGCCTTTGTCGAGGGCTACACGCATGAACAGATCGCCAAGTTGCTCGGCCTCCCGGTGGGCACCGTCAAGTCCTGGATCCGCCGCGGCCTGCTGGTGCTGAAGGAGTGCCTGTCGTGAAGACGCCGGGCCGCCCCGCGTGCGAACCCGCCCGCCTGGCGGGACCGGCCGTTGGCTTGAGGGCGTGCCCATGAAGCTCGACGACCCGCAGGACCGTGGTGCCGCCGCAGCCGAGTACGTCATGGGCACGCTGGACCCGGACGAGTGCGCCGACTTCGAAGCGCTGTTGTCACACGACCGCGCATTGCAGGCCGAGGTCTATGCCTGGCAGGACAAGCTGCTGAGCCTGGCGCTGCGGGTCGCACCGGCCGAGCCGCCGGCAACTCACTGGGCCGGCATCGAAGCCCGCCTCGCGCTGCCGACCGCCACCGCCACCGTCACGGCGCTCGACCGCGACGGCGCGGCGGCCAACGACCCACTGGCGCGCCGGCTGCGGCGCTGGCAGGCGATCAGCGGCTTCGCGCTGGCCGCCTGCCTGGTGCTGGGCACGATGCTGCTGGTGCGTGGGCTGGCGCCGGCCGGCGGCGCGCCCGAGCGTTACCTGACCTTGCTGCAGGCGCCGGACAAATCGACCGGCTGGGTGGTGGAAGTGACGGCCGGCCAGCGCCTGCGCCTGGTGCCGATGGGCCCGGCCGGGGTGGTGCCGCCCGGCAAGGCCTTGCAGTTCTGGACCAAGCTCGACGGTGCGGCCGGGCCGACCTCGCTCGGCCTGGTACGACCCGGCGAGGTGACCGAGTTGCCGCTCGATCGCCTGCCCGGCGTGGCCGCGCAGCAGCTGTTCGAGCTGACCCTGGAGCCCGAGACCGGCTCGCCGATCGGCCGGCCCACCGGGCCGATCCTGTTCGTCGGCCGATCCGTCAGGATCTGACGGCGCGGCAGGGTGCGGGGCCGGCCTGTTCAGGGCCTGGGCACGCTGCCCACCACGCCTTGCACGAACCAGTTCATCGCCCCGATCGCGCCGTCGTCCAGCGCGCCGCTGGCCAGCCTGAGCCGGCCTTCGTTGTCGGTCAGCGGCGCGGCAAACGGCTTCAGGCTGCCGCCCAAGATGGCCTTGCGGCGCGCATCGACCAGCATGCGCACCTCTGGCGGCACGCGTGGATGCACGGCGCTCAGCTGCACCAGGCCGTCCTTCATGCCGCCCCACACCGGCGTGGCTTTCCACTGCTTGAGCAACACCGCCTGCGCCACGTTGGTGTAGTGGCTGCCCCAGTGGTGGGTCACAGCGGCGAGCTGCGCATCGGGCGCAAAACTCTGCATGTCGCTCTGGTAGGCGATCAGTTGCACGCCCCGGGTCTTGAAGTTCTCCTGCGCCGCCTGCGCTACCGCGGTGGAGCCGCTGTGGTTGGTCAGCACATCGGCGCCCTGGTGGATCAGCGTGAGCGCCGCTTCGCGCTCGCGCGCCGGGTCGAACCAGGTGTTGAGCCACAGCACGCGCACCTGCGCCTTCGGGTTGGCCGCCAGCATGCCCAGCGCAAACGCGTTGACGCCCTGCACCACCTCGGGCACCGGATAACCCGCCACATAACCGGCCACGCCGCTGCGGCTGCTCTTGCCCGCCAGCAGCCCGGCGAGGTAGCGGGCCTCGTAGTAGCGCGCGTTGTAGGTGTTGACATTGGCGGCGGTCTTGTAGCCACCGGCCTGCTCGAACAAGACCTTCGGAAATTCCGCCGCCACGCGCAGTACCGGCTCCATGTAGCCGAAGCTGGCGGCAAAGATCAGTTGATGGCCCTGCGCGGCCAGGTCGCGGATGACACGCTCCGAATCGGCCCCTTCGGCCACGGCCTCGACCACGGTGGTCTTGACCTGGCCGCCGAGTGCGGCTTCCATCGCGAGCCGGCCCTGGTTGTGCTGAAAACTCCAGCCGGCCTGGCCGATGGGGCTGGGCAACACAAAGCCCACCTTCAGCGGCGGCCGGGTTTTGTCTTGCGCTTGCGCGCCGAGGGTCAGCAACGCGGCGAGCGCCGCAAGAGTCGCAGGAACATGCCTGCGGGCGAGGTTTTTCAGCATGGTGGTCCTCTACATGGCTCCGTGAAGGGAAGCGCCGCGGGCAGGGAGCACCGCCGCGTCGAGCCGGGATTCTTACAGGTTTGTGCCTGCGACAAGGCCTGCCGCGAGTCGTCTGCGAAGCGCCGCAGCGCCTGAAGTGACCACCGCGCTCAGCCCGGCTTCTTTTGCGCCGCCCAGTGGATGGCCGCGCGAATGCGCGGGTAGGTGCCGCAGCGGCACAGGTTGCCGGCCATCGCCTGGTCGATCTCGGCGTCGCTGGGCTGAGGGGTCTTGACCAGCAGCGCGCAGGCCGACATCACCTGGCCGCTCTGGCAGTAACCGCACTGCACCACGTCGAGCTCGGTCCAGGCAGCGCGCAAGCCTTCGGCCTGCGGGCCCTGCAGCCCCTCGATGGTGGTGACCTGGCGGGCGCCCACCGCCGCCAGCGGCGTGATGCACGACCGCACCGGTTCACCGTCCAGGTGCACGGTGCAGGCGCCGCACAGCGCCATGCCGCAACCGAACTTGGTGCCGGTCAGCTTGAGCTCGCCGCGCAGCACCCACAGCAGCGGGGTGTCGTCCTCGGCGCTGACGGACAGTGCCTTGCCATTGACGTTGATGGTGGCCATCGGTGGTTCTCTTTGAAGGGGGTTCAGGCCAGCGCGAGCGGCAGCTCGCGCAGGCGCTGGCCGGTCAGTGCGAACAACGCATTGGCCACCGCCGGCGCAATCGGCGGCGTGCCCGGCTCGCCCACGCCTTCGGGGTGCAGCGTGCTGGCGATGATGTCGGTCTCGATCAGCGGGCACTCGTCGATGCGCAGCGCCTGCACGTCGTGAAAGTTGCTCTGCCGCACCTGGCCCTTGTCGATCGTGATGCGGCCGTACAGCGCCGCGCTCAAACCGAACACGATGCCGCTCTCCATCTGCTGGCGAATCAGATTGGGGTTGATCGCCATGCCGCAGTCGATCACGCACACGACACGGTGCACGCGGATGCGCTTGTCGGCGTCCACCGACACTTCGGCGATCTGCGCGACGACCGCACCGAACGACTGGTGCAGCGCCACGCCGCGCGCTCGTTTGGCGCCATCCGCGCTGGCTGCCAGCGGCGTGCCCCAGCCCGCCAGCTGCGCGCAGCGGTTCAACACCGCCAGGTGGCGCGGGTGCTTTTGCAGCAGCGCGGCGCGAAAGGCCACCGCGTCTTGCGCCACCGCGTGCGCCACCTCGTCGATGAAGCCTTCCTTGAAAAACGCCTGGTGCGAATGGCCGACCGAGCGCCAAAACCCGACCGGCACCGGCAAGTCGACGATTTTGTGGCCGATCCGCGCGTTGGCAAATTCATACGGCTGGTCGAACGCGCCCTCTGACGTGGTCTTGTCCGGCCCCGCGCCCGGCAGCCCGAACTGGCGCGCCAGCACCTGCGGCACGATGGCCTGGCCGGCCGAACTGTTGTGCCACGCCGTCAAGCGGCCCTGGGCATCGAAGCCGGCCTTGAAACGCGCCACGCAGGCGGGGCGATAAAAGTCGTGCCGCACGTCTTCTTCACGCGACCAGATCGTCTGCACCGGCGCGCCGTCGGCCGCGCGCGCGATGGCCGCCGCCTGGGCGATGAAGTCCACATCCAGCCGGCGGCCGAAACCGCCTCCCAGCAATTGCACCTGCACGTCGACCTGGTGGTCGTCGATGCCCAGCACCTTGGCCACCGCGCGGCGCGCCAGCCCCGGCACCTGGGTCGAGGCCCAGACGGTGGCCGCGCCGTCCTTGACCTGCACGGTGCAGTTGATCGGCTCCATCGTCGTGTGCGCCAGGTAGGGCGCGCGGTATTCGGCGCTGAGCGTTTTCGCAGCCGTCTTCAGCGCCGCTTCCACGTCGCCGACCTTGTGGTAGCCGAAGCCTTCTTCGGTGTCGAGCACCTTGGCGAGTTGCTGCATCACGCCGTCGCTCGACACCTCGGCCATCGCGCCGGCAGCCCAGGTCACATTCACCAGCTTCAGGGCTTTCATGGCGTGGAACGGTGTGTCGGCGATCACCGCCACGCCGCCGGTGCCGCCGCTGTGGCCTTCGAACGAGACCACCTTCTTCACGCCAGGCAGCGCGGCGGCCGCCGCCGCATCGAAGCTGGCGACCGTGCCACCCAGCGTGGGGCACATGGCCACGCTGGCGTACAGCAGCCCCGGCGGCAGCACGTCGATGCCGAAGGTGGCCGACCCGTTCGCCTTGGAGCGCGCCTCGATGCGCTTGATCGGCTTGCCGATCAGCTTGAACGCGGCCGGGTCCTTGAGCCGCGGGTCGCGCACCAGCGGGCGTTGCGAGGCCGCAGTCGCCAGTTCGCCGAACGAGGCCGACTGGCCGCTCGTGTGCAGCACGCGCCCGGCCTCGGTGCGGCAGTCCGCTGCGCTCACCTTCCACTGTTCGGCCGCAGCACCCACCAGCATGGCCCGCGCGCTGGCGCCGGCCTGGCGCATCGGCAGCCACAGGTCCTTCACGCTGGACGAGCCACCGGTCATCATCACGCCGAATTCACGCATCGTCTTGGCCGTCATCCACTGGGCCACGCGCTTGACCGCGCTGTCATCGTCCGGGTGAAACGGCAGGCCATCGACCAGGGTGACGATGTTGTTGTAGATCGAGTCGATGGGCGAGGCCTCGATGCGCACCGACGACCACTCGGCGTCCAGCTCCTCGGCCAGCAACATCGCCAGGCCGGTGTGCACGCCCTGCCCCATCTCCGACTTGCACATCACCACCGTGACCGTGTTGTCGGCTCCGATCTTGACCCAGCCGTTCAGCGCGGCCTGCCCGGCGGCCAGCGGCAACGGCCGGGTCGGGCTCAGCCTCTGGCGCGGCGGCAGCAGCGACCAGCCCACCACCACGGCACCCACGGCGGCCACGGTTCCGATTACAAAATGGCGGCGTTTGACCATCGGGTCACTCCTGGGAATCAAGAAGGTTGAGGCTGCGGCAAGCACGACGCGTGCGCATCATGCACCGGCCTGGCAAGCCGTCAATCGACAACCCGTCCGCTGTGGCCGGGCGCGGCCGGTGACGCCGCGCTTGATCTGGCGTAAGGTGCAAATCAGCGCGAAGGCGTCTAATTCGCTCCCGTGGTCATTCAACCTGCAAGGAGTCCAAGGCATGAGCAAGCGTGATGTGGTGGTATTGGGCGCGGCCCGGTCGGCGATCGGCACGTTCGGCGGCGCACTCGCCGACACGGAGCCCGCCGAACTGGCCGGCACGGTGATGAAGGAAGCGGTCAAGCGCTCCGGCGTCGACCCGAAAGCGATCAACTATGTGACGGTGGGCAACACGATCCCCACCGACAGCCGCTTCGCCTACGTGGCGCGCGTGGCGTCCATCCAGGCCGGGCTGCCGATGGATTCGGTGGCCATGTCGGTCAACCGCCTGTGCTCGTCGGGCCTGCAGGGCATCGTCACCACCGCGCAGAACATCCTGCTCGGCGACTGCGACTACGGCGTGGGCGGCGGTGTGGAAGTGATGAGCCGCGGCGGCTACCTCTCCACCGCGATGCGCAGCGGCGCGCGCATGGGCGACACCAAACTGATCGACACCATGGTCGCCACGCTGACCGACCCGTTCGGCGTCGGCCACATGGGCATCACGGCCGAGAACCTGGTGGCCAAGTGGGGCATCACGCGCGAGCAGCAGGACGCGCTGGCAGTCGAGTCGCACCGGCGTGCGGCGGTGGCAATCGCCGAAGGGCGCTTCAAGTCGCAGATCGTGCCCATCGTCAAGCAGACCAAAAAGGGCGAGGTGGTGTTCGACACCGACGAACACGTGAAAGCCGGCACCACCATGGAGACGCTGGCCAAGATGAAACCGGCGTTCAAGAAAGAAGGCGGCTCGGTGACCGCCGGCAACGCCTTGGGCATCAACGACGGCGCGGCTTTTTTCGTGCTGGCCGACTCTGCCGTGGCCGCCGCCGCCGGCCATAAACCGATGGCGCGACTGGTCTCGTACGCCGTGGCCGGTGTGCCCAACGACATCATGGGCGAAGGGCCGATTCCGGCCACCAAGCTGGCGCTCAAGAAGGGTGGCCTGACGCTGGACCAGATGGACGTGATCGAAAGCAACGAGGCGTTCGCGGCCCAGGCCATCGCGGTGGCGCGCGGGCTCGAACTCGACATGAAAAAGACCAACCCGAACGGCGGCGCCATCGCGCTGGGCCATCCGATCGGCTGTTCGGGCGCGTTCCTCGCCACCAAGGCGGTGTATGAGTTGCACCGCACCGGCGGCCGCTACGCGCTGGTGACCATGTGCATCGGCGGCGGGCAAGGCATTGCCGCGGTGTTCGAGCGGCTCTGATGGGTCAGGGCGGGTCAGGGCGGTGACGCCGCCTTGTCCGCCGTGCTCGTCAAACCCGCCCGGGACTGAACGCAGCGCAGCTTGGCAGGGCCATTTCGATCCCCCCGCTCGGGTCGGCGCGGGTCGGCGCGGTTCGGGTTACTCCGGGGCGGAACCTATCGGAACAGCATCTACATTCAATCAAGTAGCACGCTAATCATTAGCGAGTTAACTCAATCGCGGCGATGGAGGTATGAGCATGCGGGCGTGGAGGTTCAACCCATCGGCGGTGGCACTGGCGGGGGTGATGCTGCTCGCGGTGGGCGGCGGTTCCGCGTTGCCAGGTGGTATTGCCCGGGCAGCCGCGCCCGTGGTGAATTCGCAGCCGCTGTTTGCCGCCAGCTTCAAGGACTTCGATCGAAAGCAGCAGCCCCTCTCCCAGTTCAAGGGCAAGCCGATGCTGGTCTACTTTTGGGCCACGTGGTGCAAGTCTTGCAAGCAAGAAGTGCCGGAGCTGATCGCGCTGCACAACAAGTACGGCAGCAAGCTCAACGTCATCGGCATCGCGATCGACAACACCGACAAGGTGCTTGAGTTCGCGCGCCAGAACAAGATCAACTACACGCTGCTGCTCGGCAGCAACGACGCGATCGCCTTGTCCAAGCAACTGGGCAACAGCGTCGGCGGTCTTCCGTTTGCGGTGGTGATCGATGCAAAGGGCAACATCGTCCAGACCCTGCTCGGCGAGACGCCGCCCGGCAAATTCGAGGAACTGGTTCGACCGTTGCTCAGTTGAGCGGCGGCCAGTGAAGTGTGGCATTTCGATATCAACCAAGGAGACGATCACGATGAAATTTTCCACCCGTCCAGTCGCCGCATCGCGCATGACACTGCGCCTGCGGACGATGGCGATGGCGGTCGCGTTGGGGGCCTCAGCGGCCGCGGCATCCGCTGCGACGCCGGTCATCCGCGTGGTCGATCCATCGCCAGTGAACTGGCTGTCCATCACCTGGAACACCATGGAAGAACTGGTGCGGGTGGACAAGGACGGCCGCACCATACCCACCCTGGCCGAAAGCTACCGCTGGGTCAACGACACCACGATGGAGTTCAAGCTGCGCAAGGGCGTGAGCTTCCAGGACGGCGAGCCGTTGACCGCGAAGGTGTTCCGCCGCAGTTTCGACGAAGTCCAGAAGTTGGAGAACCCGCATCCGCCGGGCGCCTTCCTGAACTTCCCGAAAACCACCAAGCTGGAGGTGATTGACGACCACACCGTGCGCTTCGTGTTCCCGAGCACCGACAGTGCGGCGATCATGAAGTTCCGCGGCATGCACGTTGCCAGCACGAAGTTCTGGGATACGAACGGCTTCAAGAACAAAAAAGCCGGCAACGCCGAAGGCAATTGGTGAGTGATCGACGAACCGGGTCCGTGGGGGACTGGTCCGTTTGTGCTCAAGGAAGGTGCTTCTGTTCTCGACAAGCGTTCACCAACGCTGACGCTTGAACCGAACCCGAACTACTGGAACAAGGCGCGCATGCCGAAGGCAACGTTCGTCTTCGACAACGTCATCTCCAAGGCCGAGGCACTCGAAGAAGTGGCCAAGGGCGGCAAGGTCGACATCGTGACCGAGCTGACACCCGCCGAAGCGGTGGCGATGAAGAAGAGCAGCAAAGCCAAAGTGGTCGAAAGCAAGTCCAAGACCTTGCTCGCCGGGGTGTTGAACCGCAACGCGCCGAACACGAAGTGGAACGATCCGAAGCTGCGCCAGGCCTTGAACATGGCGGTCGATCGCGCCGCCGTGGTCAAGGACGGTGCGATGGGTTACGGGACCGTCATGGCGTCGCTGATCATGCCCGGCCAGTTCGGCCATGAAGCGTCGTTGAAGCCGTATGCCTACGATCCGGTCAAAGCCGGCAAGACGCTCGCGGCAGCGGGGGTCAGCAGCGTGACGGTGGTCGCCGGTGAAGGCCACAAAAGCGTGGTGGAGGCAATGACCAAGAGCCTGGCGAAGGCCGGGGTCAAGGTCGTGGCCGACTACACGGGCGCACCGAAGGGCGACAACTGGGACGTGTGGCTGGTCGAACACTTCGACTGGTCGCCCGAGTACCCGCAAGGCGTCGTCTTCCGCGAGTTCTTTGGCAAGGACGGGGGCTTCCGCAAGATGCCCGAGGACGCCGGGTTCGCTGCGTTGAGCAGCAAGATCCTGGCCGAAAAGGACAAGGGCAAACTGGAAAAGCTGACGGCGGAGATGAACCGCTACATCCATGACCAGGCCAATGTCGTGTTTCTGTACGCGCCATCGAAGCTGTACGCGGTGAGCAACCGGGTCAACTTCGTGCCGTACAAAACGTGGATGCTGGAACTGGCGGAAACAACGGTGAAGTAGCAAGCCATCGGCGGCGCGGCCATGCCGCGCCGATTCAATGGTCGGCCAGGGG
This sequence comes from Methylibium sp., assembly GCA_031415135.1. GTDB lineage: Bacteria > Pseudomonadota > Gammaproteobacteria > Burkholderiales > Burkholderiaceae_C > LGRD01. The sequence continues at coordinate 2,977 of JANORB010000198.1, read as the reverse complement.
CCCGCGGTGACGCGGGCCCCTGGCTTTCAAACGGGCAGGTCGAACGCAAGATCATGATCGTCGGCACCGCGGGTCACATCGACCATGGCAAGACTTCGCTGGTCAAGGCACTGACCGGCGTCGATGCCGACCGCCTGAAAGAAGAGAAGGCGCGCGGCATCACGATCGATCTGGGCTACGCCTACGAGCCGCTGGCCGGCGGCGAGGTGCTCGGGTTCATCGATGTGCCCGGGCACGAAAAGTTCATCCACAACATGCTCGCGGGCGCGACCGGCATCGACCATGTGCTGCTCGCCATCGCCGCCGACGACGGCCCGATGCCGCAGACCCTGGAGCACCTGGCCATTCTCGATCTGCTCGGGCTGCGCCACGGCGTGGTCGCGCTGACCAAGGTCGATCGGGTCGACGCGCCGCGCCGCGAGGCCGCCATGGTCGAAGTGCGCCGGCTGTTGGCCGGGCGCGCGCAGGCGGACTTCCCCATCCTGGCGGTCTCGTCGGTCAGCGGCGAGGGTGTGGCCGAACTGCGTGCCCACTTGCATGCGGCGGCGCTGTCGATCACGTCCATTGCAGGGCCGCGCGACGGCGGCATGTTCCGCCTGGCGATCGACCGCTCGTTCACGCTGGACGGCATCGGCACGGTTGTCACCGGCACGGTGTTCGACGGCACGGTCAAGGTGGGCGACCGGCTGGTGGTTTCGCCGCTCGGCCTGGAGGTGCGCGTGCGCGGCCTGCACGCGCAAAACCGCAAGGCCGACAGCGGCTCGATCGGCCAACGCTGCGCGCTGAACATCGTCGCCCCGCAGCTCGACCGCAAAGACATCGCGCGCGGCCAATGGCTGCTCGCGGCGGCGCTGCACGCGCCGACCCAGCGCCTGGACGCGCGCCTTTCATTGCTGCCCGGTGAAGCGCGGGCGCTGCGCCACTGGACGCCAGTGCATGTGCACGTCGGTGCGGTGGACGTGCTCGGCCGCGTGGCACTGCTGCGCGATGAGCCCCTCCAGCCCGGCGCCAACGCGCTGGTGCAACTGGTGCTGGACCAACCGGTCGGCGCGCTGCACGGCGACCGCTTCATCGTGCGCGACGCGTCGGCCCGGCGCACGCTGGGCGGCGGGCGCGTGCTCGACCCGTTCCCGCCCGAGCGCGGCCGGCGCAAACCGCAGCGTGCCGAATGGCTGGCCGCGCTCGAAGCGGGCACCCCTCAAGCGGCACTGGAAGCCTTGCTCACCTGCGCGCCGGCCGGCGTCGACCTGGCCTGGTTTGCGCGGCTGCACAAGCTCGACGACGGCGCGCTGGCACCGATGCTGGCGGCTGCCGGCGCGCAGGTCTTGCGCGCCGCAGCCGAGGCCTGCGCCTTCAGCCCGACCCACTGGCAAGGGCTTGCCGAGCACGTGCTGGCGGCGCTGGCGCGCTACCACCAGCGCCTGCCCGACAGTGCTGGCGCCAACCTGCAGGAACTGCGCGGCCTGATGCCGCAGCGGCCGTCCGTCGCGGTGCTGGCCAGTCTGCTGGAGACCACGCTTGCACAGCAGCGGGTGCTGCGCGTGGGCGCGCGCTACCAGCTCAGCGACCACCGGGTGAGCTTGAGCGCCGCCGAGCAGCCACTGTGGGAGCGAGCCCGCCCCTTGCTTGAAGCGGCCGGCCTCGCGCCGCCGCAGGTGCCCGAACTGGCCCAGCAGATGCAGGTCAATGAAGAGGGCCTGCGCACGCTGTTCATCCGCCTGTCCCGCATGGGGCAGTTGCACCGGGTGCGCCGCGAAGTTTTCCTGTTGCCGCACACAGTGGCAATGCTCGCCGCGCAGACCGAAGCGCTGGCGCGCACCCAGCCGCGCGGCGTTGTCACCGTCGGGCCGTTTCGTGAAGCGACCGGCCTGCACCGCAACCTCGGCATCCCGATGCTCGAGTTCTTCGACCGCAACGGCTTCACGATGCGCCTCAAGGATGGGCGGCGCGTGCGCCAGGCCAGCGTCGGCGTGTTCGGCGACGCCGAATCGCCGATCACTGCATGACCATGGAAGAGAAACGCTCCCCGGTGGGACGTCCGGTCTTCAAAACCGGGAGGGGCCGATCTCCGGTCCCTGGTGGGTTCGACTCCCACTCTCTTCCGCCATCGGCCATTGGCCGCTCGCCGCTGAGCCATGACACGCGCGCCCTTGACTGATGACGCGGCCGCGACTCGCGGGCGGGGCGGGTTCAAGGCCCTGCCCTCGATCGACCGCTTGCTCCGCCACACCTTGGCGGCCGATGTGTTGCGCGAACACGGCCACAGTGCCGCAGTCGCGATGATGCGCGCCGTGCTGGCGGAGGCACGCGAGCAGGTGGCGGCCGCTGCAGACTCCACCGCAGGCTCCAGCGCAGAGTCCATCCGCGCCAGCGTGCCGAACGACGCCACCGTGCTGGCACGTTGTGCCGAGCGCCTGGCCAGCGCGGCGCGCCCGCGCCTGCGCGCGGTGTTCAATCTCACCGGGACGGTACTGCACACCAACCTCGGCCGCGCGCTGCTGCCGCAGGAGGCGATCGACGCCGTGACGGCCGCGATGGGCATGCCGAGCAACCTGGAGTTCGACCTGGAGACCGGCGGGCGCGGGGACCGCGACGATCTCGTCGAAGACCTGGTCCGCGAACTGACCGGCGCCGAGGCCTGCACCGTCGTCAACAACAACGCCGCGGCCGTGTTCCTGACCCTCAACACACTGGCGCTGCGCAAGGAGGTGATCGTCTCGCGCGGCGAGCTGATCGAGATCGGCGGCGCGTTTCGGGTGCCCGACATCATGAGCCGCGCCGGGGCGCGCCTGCGCGAGGTGGGCACCACCAACCGCACCCACTTGCAGGATTTCGAGGGCGCGATCGGCCCCCGCACCGCGATGCTGATGAAGGTGCACTGGAGCAACTTCGAGATCACCGGCTTCACCAAGGTGGTGGCCGAGCACGAACTGGCAACGCTGGCCCATGCCCATGGCCTGCCGCTCGTCAACGACCT
>JANORB010000197.1:0-14646 GCA_031415135.1 Methylibium sp. | reverse complement strand
CCGCACCGACGCGTACAATTTCTGAGCTGCCTGTGCGGCAGTGAACAGCCATTCTTCGATTGTGTCGAGTTGCTCACCTTTCTGAGCTGCCTGTGCGGCAGTGAACGTGCGCGAGGGTTTCAGCCCTCGATTTTGCGATTTCTGAGCTGCCTGTGCGGCAGTGAACCGAAGACCACGGGCCAGACGCGCTGCGATATGTTTCTGAGCTGCCTGTGCGGCAGTGAACGACAACGTTCCACCTGAGAACATGCTTTTGATTTTCTGAGCTGCCTGTGCGGCAGTGAACGCAACCTGGGCCGATACCGAGCCCATCATCCCTTTCTGAGCTGCCTGTGCGGCAGTGAACTAGACCGCGAGGTGTCCAAACGTCCGTGGAATCAACGGCTTGACCCCTCAACCAGACTGCCAACCCTCGCGGATCGAATACGTACAAGTGCCTGAAAATTCAAGCACTTGCGCGATTATCTGAAAAAAGGGTCAAAACCAGGGGATTGTGGCGCTCGTGCTCAAGCCATATGCGTTGAAGCTGCCGGGGCTACCACTTTCAGGCAAACCCAGGCGCAGGTAAAGCCGAAACACCTGCCCCGTGCTTGCGCTGCAAAGCTGCACGAAAGGGAGCCTCAGCTTCTCTACCGCGGAATCGGGCACACGCTCGCGGGCTTGATCCTGGGTCAACCCATGGCGGCGCATTTGGCGCCGCCGCAGGCGCTCTGGGTTGCTTTTGGCCTGAACGCGGCGCAGTGTGCGATGGACAGCATCTGCAGGCACCGTGGCGGCAGGGCCGACCTCGGTGTGATCTCGCATGCCCTTCAACCAGTCCTGCTGCATCAACCGGTTCAGGTCGACCTCTGGGCCGAACAGCCGCAGGGTATTTCCAAGCGTCGGTGGCACTTCTGAATAATCCGGAAAACTTACTCCGATGGTGCTCACTTTCCACTGCACCAGCACGCGATGCAGCTTGGCGTACAGCGCCGACATCAGTTGATGCGGAGGAAATTCCGGGTCCGGCCGCAAGTGGATATCGATGTGGTGCATAGGATCAATCCTTGCCGGCGTCGCCGAAGACGCCGCCGCGGATCAGGGTGGCCATGACGAAGTGCTGCTGGTCGGTCGGCGGCACCACGTCCTTGACGAGCCAGTTGTCGAGCAGCGAATAGAAGTCGGCCTTCTCGCGCGGCAACCGGTAGGCCTTGCCCTGGGTGGTGACCGAGCCATAGGGTTCGACGGCGATCGGGCCCTGGGTCTCGGACTCGGGGTACCAGGTGTCGACGGTGCGCAGCGCGTTGCCGAGCTTCTGCGAATGGATGCCGGCAATGCCGCCCACGTCGTAGAGCGTTTTGCTTTTCGTGCTTTTGGCCTTGTCCAGTATCAGCTCTTGCGACGGGAACACTTCCTGCCCGGCGCCCAGCCGCACATAGGCCGTGACGGACAAGAGCACGTGGCTGTGGCCCGCGAGGCCGGCGCCGAGCAGTTGCGCCAGTTCGGCCAGGCCGGCGCTTGCGGCGTCGTTGCCGTTGAAGTTGCGCAGCGAAAGGGCCAGCGCATCGAAGGTCCAGGTCTTGGCCGGCTGGCCTTGCACCAGGTGCGCCACCTGAACCTCGACCTGCTCGGCGCCGAGCCGGTTGCGCCACAGGAAGCGGCCGTTGGCCAGGTTGAAGGCGTAGCGGCGCGCCAGTTCGTGAAAGCCGTTGGCGCCCACATAGCCGGCCACCGTGGCGACGAGCTTGTGCTGGTAGTCGGCGTTGTTGCAGGCCGAGGGGGTGCCGGCGCCGCCCAGCGCACGCAAGGTGAAGGCGACGCGCAAGGTGTCGGAATCGGCGGGCAAGGTGGCGACGTCGACCGTCTGAAGGTTCGGGTTCTGGATCGCGGCGTCGAGCTTGGCCGGGTCTTGGTCTTTGGTCTTGAGGCGGTTGGAAATCGTGCCGCGCACCGACTTGCCGCGTACCCCCACCGGCTGCCAGCCGTCGGGCCGGCTGCGGGCGGCCCAGGGGCCGGAGGAAAACAGAGCGTCGGAGGGGTCGAGCTTGCGCTCGAAGGCGAGGACGGACGCGGTCTTGAGAGCGGTGGTAGCCATGAAAAATCTCCTTGGAGTCAATTGGATTGCGGCGTGACAACGGGGCTGGATATCGGTATCGGTATCGGTATCGGTATCGGCGGAGGCCGGAAGCGGTTGCGGCAGCGGTACAGGCCGCTGGCCGGGTCGCTCTCGGGTGTCCAGAGCAACTCGCTCGCATCGCGCAGGCGGTGCGGGCTGATCCACTGGCCTACCGAGTACAGGCTTTCGACAAAGCGGAACGGCGTGGCGGCATCGCGCGCGTTGCTCACGGCGCCGGGCGGGTGCAGTTCGGACAACGCGCCGTAGCCCACCGGAATCGGGACGATCCAGCCGGCCGGGCGACGGGTGACCCAGGTCGCGCCGGCGTGGGCGTGGGCGTCGGCGTCGGTCTCGCCGGCGTCCGGGTCGGCATCGACTTTCCGGTCGGCACCCGGCTTCGGGTCGGTGGCGGCAGCGCGTTCGGCATGGTGGTTCAGGCGCGCGAGGTCGAGCCAGGCGTCGAGCGCAGAGGCATCGGGGCTCGACGCGCGCATTTCGGCCAGCCGTTCGCGCAGCAGGTCGTCGCGCGAGACCAGAGCGAAACCGGGCAACCAGCGGCGGCGTTCGCGGCGGAAGATCTTGTCGCGGTCTTCGCCCGGGTCGCCGAGCCCGATCAACCGCGCTGAACCTGGCCTTGCCCTGCGGCCCGCAGGCGGGTGGATAACGCTGCCGCCCGCCACCCGCAGGCCGGCCAGCACTTCGCCGACGGTCTGCGCCAGCCCGACCTGTGCCGCGTCATCGTGGACCACAAACCCTTCCAGGTGCTGCACGCCGAAGACGAGGGTGATGTCCAGATGGATGCGCCCTTCCTCGACGATGGCCGCGGTGGCGCCGGTTTTGTCGACCGGATTGCGGGTGAGGTTGAAGCTGGTGGTGAAGCCGGTGGAGTCGGTCTGCGCCTGGTGGTGATGGCAGACCACGCCCACGCCTTGCAGCGCAATCGGCAGCGTGTCCTTCAGGCGCCGTTCCAGCGCATGCATCAGTCCGATGAATGCGGTGATCGCCGGAAAACCCCAGGTCAGCGGGCTTGATATCGCATTGGCGTTTTGAATCCGCAAGTGCGGCAGCACCAGCAGGGCGTCGATGGCGAGGCGCTCAGTCATACAGGCCTTCTCTTTGCCGTGACTCGAACTCTTCTTCGAGCAGGTTGCGCCAGTGCGTGAATTCGGGGTCGCCGAGCGGCAGCCTGTCGTCCAGCCGGCCGTTGAGCCAGTTGGCGAAGCGCTCGCTGATGGTGTGCGCCCAGTCCGACGCTGCCGATCCGGCGGCAAACGCCTCGTCGGTGTCGGCGCGCCGTCGGTCGAGCCAGAACCGCTCGGCATCGTGCAGGCGGCAATCCGGCGCGGCGCTCCAGCCCGGCGCAAGGGTTGCCATTTCGTCTTCGAACAGGAACAGCTCGTTGCAGAGATCCAGCACCGCCTCTTTCACGAACTCGCGGGTCGCCAGGTTGGCAGGCGGGTCGGTCTGGAGAAAGACGCGCAGGCTCTCGACCGCTTCCTTCACGCCGCGCCTGCGGCCGAACCGGGTGAATACCGTGTCGGTACGCAGAGCGGGCGTGGCGTCGCGCGCCACCCACAACGGCGGCAGCGACGCCAGCAGGTAGTTGTTGCCGCCGCGTTCGCTGTTGAGTTGGCTGATGTTCTGCGGCTTGGTACCTCCGAGGTTCTGCACCGCGAGCCCGGGGTAGTCGTGCAGCACCACGTCGCTGTACACGTCGTCGCGCCGGGCCTGGCGTGCGGCTTTGGCAGGCTCGCCGAAGCGGTGTTCGGTGATCCGGGCGTGGACGGAGTGTGCCAGCGAACTGGCATACAGCGGCGCCAGCAGGTGGTAGTGGGCGTCGTTGCGCGGGTCGTCGCCGATGAGCCAGTAGAGCTGCTTGGCCAGCGCGTGCGAAGCCGGCGGGCCGCTTCGCGCCTGGGTGATGGCGGTGAAGGCGTCGATCCAGGCTGCCGCCTGGGCCGCGTCGTCACTGAGTGCGGCTTTCAGGTCGGCGTCGCCGTCCCGCATCAGGTCGAGCAGCGTGCGGCCCTCATGGGCGAGCTTGAGGAACTTGTGAACGTCGAGTGCCGCCGCGTTGCCCACCACGTCGGTGGCGAAGGCGGTGCCCAGGACGTGGCTGCCGATCAAGTCATGTCGCGGCAACTCCGGCGGCGGCTTGTACACGCTGGTTCCGCGCGCGTCCGGGTGGGTCGCCTTGAGGGCATGGGTCACCGCCTGAATCTGGCCCACGCGGCGCGCGGCGTCGCCGACCCAGGCGGTGCATTCGTACTGCGCTCGCAGCGCGTCGCGCTTGGGGTCGTCGGGCGCAAGCGGCTCGAGCTTGGCGTCGAGCCGTTCTTGCAGGAAGCGCTCGATGAGCGCGCGAAGTTCGCTCGGGCGGGGCGAGGGGGGTGGGGACATGGGAAACCTTTCGAAAGGTGGCGACTGCCACGGTCGATAAAATCGCCCCGGGCAGCGTGGCTATGGAGACGGTGCCGATGCCGATGCCGAGCCTGGCTCGGCGCTGACAGCAGTTGTGATGGACTGAGAGTTACTCAACCATGGCCTCCTTTCTTTTTGACGACGGGGTTGGAAACCAGGCCTGCAAGCCCGGGCGTAGCTTCGGGCCGAGCGCAACGGGATTGCTTCCCGCTGTGCTCAGTTCGTTTTTTCGCGGGAGCCTCCATATTTTATCCACTGTAGCCTTGTTGCTAGGATTTTCAAGGAGAGATAAAATTGTAATCGATCCTACCACTGCTGAACAAGCAGCTCAGAAAACTGTTGCCTTTCTGCTCGGATGCAATTCACTGCCGCACAGGCAGCTCGTATGAAACCGTCTATCGCCGTTCAAGGAAAGCGAACCGAAATCCGCGAAGCAGCCAGACGGTTTCGCGTCGCCAACCCGCGTGTCTTCGGCTCCGTCCTGCACGGAAACGATGTCGAAGGGAGTGACCTGGACCTGCTCGTAGATTCCCTGCCCGGGACGACGCTGTTCGACCTGGGTGGGCTCCAGGTCGAGTTGGAGAAGCTGCTGGGCGTGCCGGTCGGATTGGTGACGGTCGGTGACCTGCCGAAGAAATTTCGGGCCCAGGTGCTCGCCGAAGCACGCCCGATATGAGCGCAGAGCACCGGCTGGTCGATTACCTGGACGACATGGTCGATGCGGCGCAGCAAGCATGCGCGTATGTGGACGGACTGGACAAGGCCGGGTTCATCGCAGACCGTCGCACCCAGCAGGCCGTCATCCTGAACCTGATGATCCTCGGAGAGGCGGCGACCCGACTGCTCAACCGACATTCCGAGTTCGCTGCCCGGCATCCGCAGGTGCCATGGCAAAGCATGAAAGGCATGCGAAACCGCCTTGTCCACGGCTACTTCGATATCGATGTCGATGTGGTTTGGGATACGGTGCAGACCTCGTTGCCAGCCTTGCTGATGCAGTTGCCGTTGATTCGCGACGCTGCGACATCGGGAGATTCGCCGATCGAGCCTGACGCGTAAGGCAATCACGTGCGCTTGGAAAACCCGAGCGCCGCGTGGAAGCGCCAACCAGCCTCGTGATCCGGCACGCTGACCTTGCCGAACTTCTGGGCGCAGTCGTCGAGCGGCATATCCATCTCGGCGGCCAGCACGGTCAATGCCTGCATGTAGTCGGCCTGCCCCCAGGGCGCAATGCGTTCGCCGTGAACCGCAGCATCGGTGATGGGCTCGAGCCGCGCCCGGTCGATCTTCGTGTAGAGGTCGGGGCCGTACCTCTGCTCGGCCACGTAGTGCAATGCATAGCCAGTGCCGTCTTCATCGGGCAGCAGGCAAAGTTCGATGCGTTTCTGCGGGTCGTCGCGGAAGGGCTGGTGCTGCGGCAGCAAGGCGGTGAGCAAGGCGTCGCGGTGGTTCGCGTGCCACCAGTGGTAGGCGGCCAGCGGCGCAAAGCCGCCCGGGCCGCCGAGGCGCTGGCGGCGTGGACTTGTACCTGCCACCGACGCCGGCGCGGGCGTCGGTGATAGCACCGGCGGCGCCAACATCGTGCGGCGCAAGCGTGCGTGCTCGAGGTCGACAAGGCTTGTCGTCGGCCGGAGTTCGTCGTCGCTTCGCGGCCAGATGCGCGCTCGCGAGTCGATCGCGTCGCGTTCGTCGGCGCGAAGCAGGTCGGCGAGCGTGTGGCTGCCGAGCCGGAACTCGCCGGAATCCTGCTCGAACCCGGGCCGGCGGAAGGCAGCCTGGTCGGGGCTCTCCCAATTTTTGAGGTTGGTCTCGAATACCAGCAGGTTGGGGCGGGTGCTGGCGCACTCGCGCAGGGTCCGGTGGCGCCAGACGCGCCCGGCCAGTTGGATCAACGATCGCATCGACGAGGGCTCGACCACAGCCCAGTCGTAGTCGTGGTCACGGCCGACTTCGGTGACCGGCGAACCGAGCACGATGAACAACTGGTCGGGCTCGGCATGGGTGGCGAGCGTGTGCCGGATCTCGGGCAGGCTGAAGCCGGCTTGCGGCTCGCGGCGGTCGAGCGCGGCGTCGAGCCGGTGCTCGATGGCCGAGCGCAGCAGCAACGGGAACTGCGAGTGGTAGACGCACAGGTGGATGCGCATACCCGGCGGCGCGCCCAGCCGGTACAGCGCCAGGGCCACCTCGACCAGCGGCCCGATGTTGGCCATGCGGACGAGGCCGAAGCTGACGCGCTTGCCGCTGGCAGGGTCGGCTTCGTGGTGATGGCCGTGCAAGCGCACGACGGCGTCGCGAACCAAGGCGGCGAAAGCCGCGGGCCTGTCGTCGCGCGCCACGCCGGCCAGCGCCAGCGGCAGCAAGCCGGCCCGCCGGCGCACCGGTTCGCGGCCCAGCGAAGCGTGCCGCTGACGCGCGAAGTCGAGATGCGCTTGGGCGAAGCCGGGCGTGTCGGCGCAAAGCTTGGCCGCTTGATGGAACTCGTCGACCCACAGGCAGGCGATGGGCGGGGTTGCTGCGCCTGGCCGCTCGCCGCGGTTGCGGGCGTACAGCGTGCGGCCGTCGCGGTAAGCGTCGAACATGCCTTCCACCAGCGCGGGCGGCAGCGTGGCCGACGAGATCAGCACCCGCGCGCCCAGCATGCCGGCCCAATGCACCAGCCGGGCAACGGCGGGCAGGTCGTCGATGTCGAAGTCGTCGAGTTCGTCGAGCACGAGGTCGGCGCTCATCAGCCGCAGCATCGGCGCGATCTGGCGGCCACCGCGTTGGCTTTCGGTGGCGGGGGTGAGGTGGTCGATGGTGCAGGCGATAACCGGCGCCGACAGCAGCTTGCGCACGTCCGGGTCGTGCAGCGCCTTTTGCAGCAGGGCGTCGGCGTCGATGCTGCCTTCGAAGACCACGTGGCTGTCTTCGTTGTCGAGGTCTTGCACCGAAGCCGAACCGCCGCGCTCGGCCAAGGCCTCGTAGTGCTCGAAGAGCTGCCGGGAAGCAACGCCGCCAACGCGGATCGCCAGTTCGTCGTCGCGCAGGTTCAAGGCCTCGCGGTAGACCCGCCCGGTTTGCAGCGTGAGGGTGCGCAGGCCGAGCGCGAAGCTGCAGCGCATGCCGAGCGCCGGGTCGGCCAGGGCGTACATGACGCGCACGTTGGCGAGTGTCTTGCCGCAACCGGTGGACGCCATGTTGACGATGAAGGCGCCGCCTGCCGCCGCGCCCGGTCGCATCGCAGCGCAGGCATCGGCCGCCTTGTCCTGCCAGCGAAAGCGCGGGTCCGGGCTGCGCTTTTGCAGGCCCTTGTGACGCGCCAGCCGCGGCAGGTTGCGCGCGAAGCCGGGCAGGGCATGGCAGATCTCGGCGCTGTGTTGGGCCACGCCGATGAGGTGCTCGTCCAAGGTTTGGTTCATCCGGCCGGTCTTGCGGTCGGTGTTGGCGTACAGCGCATAGTCTTTGGACAGCTCAACGCGCTGCGCAGGGTCTGTCAGCCTCGAGTAGTGATGGTCGGCCAGCATCAGCGACAGCCGCGAGACGTGCATGACATATGGGTTGGCCATCCAGTCGCCCTTGCCGGGCGTCTCGATCAGCTTGGACAGCCGCAGTGCGAGGCGCGCCGCGCGCTTGCGCCAGGCCTCGGTCGTGACCGGCAGGCCGTGCACAAACGTCCAGTACGGCGCTATGGCCTTGCGATCCGTCGAGTCGCATTGCTCGTTCCAGCCCGCATCGACGAACGCAAGCACGTTGCTCAGATGGGCGAGGCCGAAGCCGGGCACCTTGGCCCCCAGCCAGAGCGGCCTGCCGTTGTCGATACCCGGCATGACCGGCAGCCGGTGGTGCGTGAGCACGAGCCAGCCGATGGCCTGGGCCAGCGGCGGCAGGGTCGGGAACGGCGGCGATGTGGCGCTCAGGCCGTCGCACTGCAGGAGGCTTACCCACAACGCGTCATCCGCCGCGCTGGGGTTGGCGAGGCGGCGCAGCCAGGTCGCGTCGTCGTCGCTGCCGACGAACGCCGCAAACAGGCGCAGCGACACCCATTCGTGGCGGTACAAGTTTCTGCCCACCGGGCCGGTCGACGTCAAGCGCGCCTGGAAGCTGGCGCTGGCCTTGCCCAGGTCGTGTAGCAGCGCCGCCAGGGCGGTGAGCAGGTGAATGTCTTCCCCGGTATGCCAGTCGTTCTCGCCTTCCTTGCGCAGCACGTTGCGGGTGGTGGTGTTGGTCGGCACCGCCCCGTGCGCGTTGAAACGCCTGCGGTCGCCAACCACCCACAGCAGCTCGGAGTGGTCGATGCCGCGGACCCAGTGGCAGGCCACTGCCGTGTTTTTGCGTGCGGTCTTGCGCAGCAACCGGCGCAAGGTGTCCAGGCCGACTTGGGTGATCGGGGTCTGCCAGGCGCGGTCGCCGCGCCGCTCGGCAAACTGGTCGAGGATGCGGCGGGTTTCGGTCAGCGCGCGCTTGTCGCATTGGGATATCAGCAACACGTTCACCCGGCACGTTCCTTCAGCGCGGCGTGTTGCTGCTCGGCAGTGCGGCCGAGCGTCAGCGCTATGGCCTTGAGCGTGTCAATCATGAAGTCGAGCGCCTCCGCGCGTGTAAGCGCCTCAATGCAAGCTTGCCGGAACTCTTGTTCGCTCTGGCCGCGCATCGCCGAGACGAAGGCCTGCGGCAGGATGACGGCATCTTTGACGAGATCAGCGACGTCGAACACCAGACCACCCCTTCGCGTCTTGCCATGCAAAACGGCGAGGCCATGGGGCAAACCCAGCACCCAGGTTGCCGTGGCGCCGAGGCCATAGGCGAGATAGTTGCCGTGGTCCAGAAACTGGTTTGCGGTGTCGGTGCTTTCGCCGCGCTTGGCGCGAGTGAACTCGCCGTATGACGTAGCGCGGCCGGCCATGCGGTAGAGCTCTTTCGTGAGGCGAGCCTCACCGGTGAGCAGGGCCACGTTGTCCGGCGCGACTGCGATGGCCGAGGTCGCGCTGCCGAGCAGCGCATCCAATGCGGCCAGGTCTGGATCGAAGCCCTGGTCCTTCAAGGTTCGGCTGTTTGCCCAGTGGTGGTGCAGACGATCTAACCTGGCGCGCTGGAAGGATTTGGCCGCCTCGAGCCGCAGGCCGTCATCGAACCAAAAGCGCACCCAATGTTGCAGGTATTCGGTTGGACGGTACTCGCTTTGTGGCGGGAGCCAAGAGACTTCGACAACCGCCTCCGTGCCGGCAAAAAGCGGCGTGCCACCGCCGCCGCAGAAACCAAGCATGACCCCCGCCTTGGCCAGCTCCCGCACAGAAGCCTGGGTGATAGAGGTGCCGGTACCCAGAAGTAAGGTTGTCGTGTTGGCGATGGGGATGTTCCAGTACAGCGATTGCTTGCTGCCCTCGGTCACGTATTCCACCCGACCGCCGTTGATCAAAACCCGGCAATGCTCCAAGTAGTAAATGTTGGCTCGCTTCGAGTGAAGGATTGTCTTGAGGTCATTGGGGGAAAAATCATCCATCTGGACACGACTCCCTACGTCATAAGCAGATCATTCCGTACGGCAGGCTCATGGCGTGAGCCTCCCGAAGTCTTTTTCAACCCCCGCCCGCAATTTCTCCCCCACCGCCTCCCTCAACCCCACCGGCCCCAGCACCTCCACCTCCGGCACATGCCGCAGGATGTCCATCACCAGCTCGCGCGGGTCGGCGTAGGGCAGGTCGAGCAGCCAGTGGCCGTCGGCGTCGAAGCGGCCTTTCTGGTTCGAGTGCCAGGTCTCGGCGGCCACCCAGCGGGCGCGGTCGGGGGTGAAGCGCAGTTGCGCCCATTCCACCTCGCGCCCGGCAAAGATGCCGTAGCCGGCGCCGAGCACGCTGTCGAGTTCGGTCTCGGGCACGTCGATAGCTCTTTGGTCCAGCACCTGCACCTGGCGGATGGCGTCGACGCTGAAGCTGCGCAGCGCCTGGCGCAGGTGGCACCAGGCGTCCAGGGTCCAGTTGTCGCGGTAGTGGATCAGGCGCTGCGGCGACACCTCACGCTGTTGCGCCTGGTTGCGCCCGCGGCCGTGGTACTCGATCTGCAGGCGTTGCCTGCGCAGCAGCGCGGTGCCCACGGCCTGGAAGTGCGGCAGGTGCAGCTTGCGCGCGCCGACGGTCTGCACGCGAATGCGGCGCGTCAGCTCCTCATGCGTGGGCGCGCCTTTGCCGGGCGCCACCAGCATCTGGCGCAGCCGCTTCATCATCGGCTCGATGTGCGGTGCCAGCAGGCCGCCGGCATCCAGGTGGACCAGCAGGTGCTGCATGGTGAGCAGGGCGTGAATCTCTTCGGCGCTGAGCCACAGGCCGGGCAGTTCGCGCTCTGTCCGCAAGGGGTGCCGACGACGGTGGCAGTGCGGTCCAGCCGCCAGCCGCCGCGTTCGCGGTCGAACACGATGGGCGCGTTCATGCGGTCGCGCAGGTGCGCCATGTCGCGCTTGAGGGTGGCGGGCGACGTGCCCAGGTCTTTCAGCAAGCGCGCCTTGCTCAGGCACTGGCCGGCGTCGAGCAGGCTCTTGAGCTTGTACAGGCGCTCGGTCTGGCTCATGGCCGCACCCTTGCGTTTGGCGCTGTCTCGCCTTCAATCGCCGACGCAATGTCCAAGCGGGCCTCCCCAGAACCGTTTTGTGATCGCATGCTATGCGCCTGCGATGCTGCGGCCAGCTGTCAATGTTGACAGGGTCACGCCGTCAGACCATGCTGCGGTGGGGCGCATGAGTCATGCTGCGTGAAAGGTCGAGATGTTGAAGAGGGTGAATGTCAGCGGCCAACTGACGCTGGGCCAGCGGTATTCGGGGCAGCATTTCGCAATCGAGGAGCGCGCCAGCGGCGAGTTGATACTGCGCCCTGTGCGGCTGGCGCGCGACACCGCGGCGTCAGGCCTGGCCAAGGCGGCGAGGGTTCCGGCGTTTCAGATCGCCGAGGTCGAACAGGTCGTCATGCCGGCGCGTGATCAACGCAATGCCAGGTCAAGTCCTGGCGCAGCCGGTTGCTGAGGTGCCGGTTTGATCAAACGAGCGTCAACTGGAAAGTAGTCACGACTGTCTCCCAGTCGTGTGGAAATTGGTCGGCCAGCTTCACCTCGCCCGCGCCAGCCTCGGGTCCAGCAAATCCCTCAGCCCATCTCCCATCAAATTCAACCCCAGCACGCTGAAAGCGATCGCCAGCCCCGGGTAGATGGCCAGTTGCGGGGCCTGGAACAGCAGCGTCTGCGCTTCGTTGAGCATGCGGCCCCAGCTGGGTTGCGGCGGTTGTGTGCCCAGGCCCAGGTAGCTCAACGCCGCCTCGGCGAGGATGGCCAGGGCGAACTGGATCGTGGCCTGCACGATCAGCACCGAGGCGATGTTGGGCAGCACGTGCTCTACGGTGATGCGGGTCGGGCCCTTGCCGCAGGCGCGCGCGGCGAGCACGAATTCGCGCGACCACACCGTGTTGGCGGCGGCGCGCGTGATGCGCGCGAACACCGGGATGTTGAAGATGCCGATGGCCACCACCGAGGTCACCAGGCCCGGCCCGTAGATGGCGGTGAGCATGATGGCCGACAGCAGCGCGGGGAAGGCGAAGGTGAAGTCGGCAACCCGCATCACCAGCTCTTCGACCCAGCCGCGCCGGGCTGCTGCGAGCAGGCCCAGCAGCACACCGAAGCCGATGCCGATTCCCACCGCGATGACTCCCACCGCGATCGAGTTGCGCGCGCCCACGATCAGCAGGGAGACGATGTCGCGCCCCAGGCTGTCGGTGCCCAGCCAGTGCGTGGCCGAGGGCAGGGCCAGCTTGTTGGGGATGTCGATCTCGGTGGCCGGGAACGGCGTCCACACAAACGACAGCGCGGCGGTGAACAGCAGCAACGCCACCAGCACGCCGCCGAACAGCATGCTCTTGTGGTGCAGCGCGCGGATCATGACAGCCCCTTGTCCGACGAGTACGTCGGCCGATCCCCAAGGGCCACGAAGGGGCCCCGGGTGGCCCCTGGGATGCGGGCCGGCTTGGGAGCGGCCCGGCGCTCGGCCCGCCGAGAACGGGTTGACGCATGGAGTCTCATGCCGCGTGCGCCTGGAGTCGCGGGTCGACCACCGCGTACAGCACGTCGACGATGAAGTTGGTGACGATCACCGCAGCCGACAGCAGCATCACCACGCTCTGCACCACGCCGAGGTCGCGGTTGGCGATGGCCTGGAACACCAGCCGCCCCAGGCCCGGCAGCGAGAACACGTTTTCGACCACGATGGTGCCGGCCAGCAGGCTCGCGAACTGCAAGCCCATCACCGTGAGCACCGGCACAAAGGCGTTGCGCAGCACATGGCGCCACAGCACCGCGCGCCGGCTCAGGCCCTTGGCGCGCGCGCTGCGCACGAAGTCTTCGCGCAGCACGTCGAGCACGGCCGAGCGGGTGATGCGGGTGAGGATGGCCGCCTGCACCACGGCCAGCGCGATGGCGGGCAGCACCAAAGACATGAAGGCCTGCCACGGGTCTTCGTCCCAGCCGGTGAAGCCGCCGGCGGAAAACCACTGCAGCTTCACCGCGAACAGCAGGATCAGCAGAATGGCGAACCAGAAGTTCGGGATCGCGATGCCGAGCTGGCTGGCCACCATCACGCCCAGGTCGCCGGCCCGGTTGAGGCGCGACGCGGCGTACAGCCCCAGGCTCAACGCCAGCACGGTGGTCAGCAGCATGGCCATCACGGCCAGCGGCACGGTGACGACCAGCCGCTCGGCGATCAGCTCGGTGATCGGCGTGTCGTACGAGACGCTGTTGCCCAGCTTCCAGGTGGCCAGGCCTTTCATCCAGTCGGTGTAGCGCTGCAGCGGCGGGCGGTCCAGGCCGAGCTTGGTCGACAGCGCCTTGAGCGTCTCGGGCGTGGCGGTGTCGCCCAGCATCACCTCGGCGGCGTTGCCGGGAAGGATGTCGAGCACGGCAAAGATGACGGCCGACGCGACCAGCAGCGTGGCCACGAAACTGGCGAAGCGCTTGAGCAGAAAGAGGCTGATGGCGGACCTGTCGATGAATGCGCGGCGTGCTGCCCCGCGGTTCCAATATCATGGCCCAAAACCGGCGGATGCCGCCGCGACAGGAGGCGTGCATGAGCTCAGCAGTTCCGTTCGAGACCCACCAGGTGTTCATCAATGGCCAGTGGTTGCACGCCGCCGGCCGCCAGACGCTGATGCTCGAGAACCCGTCCGACGGCAGCGCGCTGGCGCCGATTGCGCGCGGCGCCGCGGCCGACATCGACGCCGCCGTGGCCGCGGCCCGCGCCACGCTGCTGGGCGACTGGGGCCGCATGACCGCCACCGAGCGCGGCCGTGTGTTGAGCGCGATGGGGCGCCGGGTGCTGGAGCAGGTCGACCTGCTGGCGCACCTGGAGGCGCTCGACGTGGGCAAGCCGGTCAAGCAGGGCCGCGCCGACGCGATCGCGCTGGCGCGCTACCTCGAGTTCTACGGCGGCGCGGCCGACAAGGTGCACGGGCAAACGCTGCCGTTCCTCGCCGGCTACACCGCACTGACCCTGCGCGAGCCACACGGTGTGACCGGCCACATCGTGCCGTGGAACTACCCGATGCAGATCGTCGGCCGCAGCGTCGGCGCGGCACTCGCCATGGGCAATGCGTGCGTGCTCAAGCCGGCCGAGGAGGCGTGCCTCACGGTGCTGGCGTTTGCGCGCATCGCGGCGGAGGCGGGCCTGCCGGCCGGGGCCTTGAACGTCGTCACCGGCCTGGGCGAAGAAGCGGGCGCGGCGCTGTCGGCGCACGCTGGCATCGACCACATCTCGTTCACCGGCTCGGTGGGCACCGGCGTGCTGGTGCAGACCGCGGCCGCCCGCAACGCCGTGCCGGTGACGCTGGAGCTGGGCGGCAAGAGCCCGCAGATCGTGTTTGCCGACGCCGACCTGGACGCGGCCCTGCCGTTCCTCGTCAACGCCGGCATCCAGAACGCCGGGCAGACCTGCTCGGCGGCGTCGCGCATCCTGGTCGAGCGGCCGGTGTTCGATGCGGTTCGGGCGCGCATGGCCGAGCGCTATGCGGCGCTGCGCGTCGGCCCGGCGACGCTGGACCTGGACCTGGGGCCGGTGATCTCGGCGCGCCAGCGCAAGATCGTCGAGCGTTATCTGGCGCTGGCCCACGACAGCGGCCTGCGCGTGG
>JANORB010000196.1:0-9863 GCA_031415135.1 Methylibium sp. | reverse complement strand
GCCGCAGTGCGGCCATGGCGCGCGCAGGCGATGATCTGCCACTGGTTCACCAGGTCCACATAGCGCCGCAGCGGCGACGTGGCCCAGGTGTACTGCGCCACCCCCATGCCGGCGTGCGGCGCGGGCTTGGTGCCCATGCGCACCTTCACCCCCGGCGCCAGGCTGGCCTGGCTGCGATAGATGCCGGGCACGCCGCAATCATTGAGCCAGCCGCCCCAGGTGCTGTTGGCCAGGATCATCGCCTCGGCCACGATCAGGTCGAGCGGCGAGCCGCGCTGGCGGGTGCTGATGAGCACGCGCTCGTTGCCTTGCGGTTCGCGCCCGTCGTGGCCTTCGAGCTTGAAGTTGTAGTCCGGCCGGTTGAAGTTTTCCGGCTTGCCGCGCACCACCTCGCGGCGCGCTTTCAAGTGCCTTGCGAGCCGGAAGCAGAACGCCAGTTCGGCGCCGAATTCATAACCGGCCGGTGCGTCGCCGGTGAGCGACGCTTCGGTGACCACGCTGTCGAGCCTGTCGTGGCGCAGGTTGGCGCTGATCATCACCCGCTCCAGCCGCGTTTCAGTGGCCGCAACCGCCAGGCTGGCTTCGTCGAAGGTCACGTACAGCGACACCGCCGGGCACTCCTGGCCGGCCGTCAAGGTGTAGGCCTGCACCACGTCGTCGGGCAGCATGGTCAGCTTGTGGCCCGGCATGTAGACGGTGGACAGGCGGTCGCGCGCCGCCTTGTCGATCGGCGTGTCGGGCGCAAACGCCAGCGCCGGCGCGGCAATGTGGATGCCGAAGATCACCGTGCCGGTGCCCAGGCCGCGCACCGACAGCGCGTCGTCGATCTCGGTGGTGGCCGAGTCGTCGATCGAGAACGCCTGGGCCGGCGACAGCGCCAGCGCTTCCTTGATGGCCGGCGCCTGCAGCGGCGGAAACGCGGTGCCCTTGGGGAAATTCTCGAACAGGAAGCGCTTCCAGTGAAACTGGTACGGCGAGTCGATCGCGCCGGCGGCGGTCAGCAAATCCAGCGGGGCCCGTTGCGCGCGCCGCGACGCCTCGACCACCGCCTTGTACTCGGCGGCGTTCTTGTCGGGTCGGAACAAAATCTTGTACAGCTGCTCGCGCACCGGCGCCGGGCAAACACCGGCCACCAGTTCACCCGCCCAGGTGTCGATTTGCGCGGCGACCAGTTTCTTGCGCTCGATCCCGAGCAGCGCGGCCTTGACGATCTCTTCCGGCGCCTTCTTGAAGTTGCCCTTGCCCATGCGCCGGAAATAGTGCGGCGCATCGAACAGCCGGAACAGCGCGGCGGCCTGTTTCTCGACCCCGGCGCTCTTGTCGAAATAGTCGCGCGCCAGGTCGGCAAAACCGAATTCGGCCTCGGGCGCGAACTCCCAGGCCAGGTCCAGGTCGATGTCGCGGGCGATGACCTGCGCCGCCGCCACCAGCTCGGCCGGCTGCGGCTTGTCGAACTTGAGCAGCACGTTGGCGGCCTTGACCTTCACGCGCTTGCCCGAATCGAGTTCGATTTGCGTCGACGATTCGGCCTCGGTCATCACGCGCCCGGCGAGGAACTTTCCGGCGTCTTCGAAGAGGGCATACATAAGGGGGTGGATTGTCGCTTGAAGTCGCGCGGGCACCCCACCGCAAGGCGGGCGCCGGTCTGTGCGGTTTGCAACGCCGGGAGCGCTCAGTAACTGCGGCCACCCTTGAACTGCGCATGCGAGCGCCGGGCCAGCGTGCCGCCGCGGGCGATCGCCGCGAACGAGCCGGCCGCGTGGGCGTGGCAAATCGCGATGCCCAGCGCATCGGCCGCATCCTTGCCCGGCAGGCCGGGCAGCGACAGCAGGCGCATCACCATCTGCTGCACCTGTTCCTTGGCCGCCCGGCCGTGGCCGACGATGGCTTTTTTCATTTGCAGCGCGGTGTACTCGGCCACCTCGATGTTGCTGGAGACCAGCGCCGTCAGCGCCGCGCCGCGGGCCTGCCCCAGCAGCAGCGTGGACTGCGGGTTGACGTTGACGAACACGATCTCCACCGCCGAGCAACTGGGCTGGTAGCGCGCCGCCACCTCGCGCACGCCGTCGAAGATGATCTTCAGGCGCGCCGGCAGCTGGCCGATATCGACCGCGTCGGTCTTGATCGTGCCGCTGGCCACGTAGTGCAGCTTGGAACCCTCGGTCTCGATGAGGCCGAAACCGGTGGTCCGCAGGCCGGGGTCGATGCCCAGAATCCGCATGCTCACCACCCGAAGTACCAGCGCACCGCATGAAAGAACACCGGCGCGGCAAAACACAGCGGCGCCACGCGGTCCAGCAAGCCCACCGCGCCGGTCACCGAACCCTTGCCGCCCCAGCTCTGCACGCCGGCGTCGCGCTTCAATGCCTTCATGACAAATTCACCCAACGTGCCGCTGCCCCCGGCCAGGAAGCCCATCACCAGCGCCGCCTCCGGCTTGAAGGGCGTGGCCCAGTACAGCAGCCCGCCCAGCACGGCGGCGGCGAGCGCACCGATCAACCAGCCGCGCCACGAGAACGACCGGCTGATCGCGCGCGCCACCGGGCGGCGCCGCAGCCGGCGGCTGGCGGCCTCTTGCGCGATTTGCGCGGTGGCCACCACGCCCACCAGGTACAGCACCATGAACGCGCCGCGGTCTTCGTAGTTGGGCAGGTCCAGCAGCAGCAGCGCCGGCGCGTGGCTCATGCCGTAGACGCAGACCATGATGCCCCACTGGATCTTGGCGGTGCGTTCCAGAAAGCGTTTCGGGTCGTTGCCCAATGCGCTGACGACCGGGATGGCCAGGAACACATAGACCGGGATGAACACCGTGAACAGGTCGAACAGCTGCCAGCCGACCAGCACGTATTGCAGCGGCAGCACCGCGAAGAAGGCCAGCAGCAGGCTGCGGTGGTCGCCCCGGCGGGTGTGCGTCAGCGTCACGAATTCGCGCAGCGCCAGGAACGACAGCGTGCCGAACAGCAGGGTCGAGACAAACGCTCCGGCGACCCAGGCGATCCAGAACAACACCGCGCCCAGCCAGACCGCGCGCAGGTCGCGCGCATAACGCTCGTGCCGCTGCTGCTGCTCGGGCGTTTGCTCGCGCAGCGTGCGGGTGAAGGCCGCCATGGTCACCAGCGCCAGCACGCCGAACAAGGCCAGGAACAGCAGGCCGACCTGCTGCGACACGCTCAGCTCGCGCAGCGCACCCATCAGCGAATGTCCTTCAACGCCATCACCGCGCGCCGCGCGCGGTCGAGGAACGCGCGCTTGTCTTCCGCGGGCTGCAATTGCAGCGGCGCGCCGAAGGTGACCGAACACAGGATCGGCACCGGCACGACCTCGCCCTTGGGCATCACCCGCTGCACGTTGTCGATCCACGCCGGGATCAGCTGCACGCCGGGGAAGGCTTCGGCCAGATGGTACAGCCCGGCCTTGAACGTGGCGGGCTCGTCCTGGTTGCCGCGCGTGCCTTCCGGAAAGATCACCAGTGAATCGCCGTTGCGCAGTGCTTCCATCAGCGGCTCCAGCGGGTCTTCGTCATCGGTTCGCTGGCGGCTCACATAGACCGCGTTGAACACCTCGCGCGTGATCCAGTGCCTGAACGGCGACGAGGTCCAGTAGTCGCGCGCGGCGATCGGGCGTGTCATCGCACGCAGTTCGTGCGGCAGCGAGGCCCAGATCAGCACCCAGTCGAAGTGACTCTGGTGGTTGGCGAAGTAGATGCGCTGCTCGGCCTTGGGCGGGCAACCATACCAGTGGCCTTGCGCGCCGGTGATCAGGCGCGCCACGAAGGACAGGGTGAGGCCGGCGACCTCGGGCAATGTCATGGCAGCCGATGGTAGCGGCGCGCGCGGGCGCCATGCCCCGGCCGCCGCAGCCGGCCGCGCGGCTCAGTGCCGGAAATGACGCACGCCGGTCAACACCATGGCCACACCGCGTTCGTCGGCGGCCCGGATGACTTCGTCGTCGCGCACCGACCCGCCGGGGTGGATCACACACGCGGCACCGGCGTCGACCACCACGTCGAGCCCGTCGCGGAACGGGAAGAACGCGTCGCTGGCGACCACCGAGCCCCGCAGCGACAGGCCCGCGTTGTGGGCCTTGCTGCCGGCGATGCGGGCCGAGTCGATGCGGCTCATCTGGCCCGCGCCCACCCCCAGCGTCATGCCCCCGCCGCAGAACACGATGGCGTTGCTCTTGACGTACTTGGCCACCTTCCAGGCGAACAGCAGGTCGTTCAATTGCTGCGGCGTGGGTTGCTTCGCCGTGACGACCCGGAGTTCGCCCAAGCTCGTCTCGTGGTTGTCGGCCGTTTGAATCAACAGGCCCGAGCCGACGCGCTTGATGTCCTGCGCGTTGCGTCCCTGGTCGCGCGCCGACGGCCCGCCCGGCGGAAGGTCGATCTGCAGCACGCGGGTATTCGGTTTGGCCGCGAACAGCGCCAGTGCCTGCGGTGTGAAGCCCGGCGCGATCAGCACCTCGACAAACTGCTTGGCCACCAGCGCGGCGCCGGCCGCATCGAGCTCGCAGTTGAACGCGATGATGCCGCCGAAGGCCGAGCTCGGGTCGGTCTTGAAGGCTTTTTCGTAGGCCTGCGCCGCACTCTGCCCCAGCGCCACGCCGCAGGGGTTGGCGTGCTTGACGATCACGCAGGCGGCCGGTGCATCGCGCGCGCCAAAGCTCTTGACACATTCCCAGGCGGCGTCCGCGTCGGCGATGTTGTTGTACGAGAGTTCCTTGCCCTGCAATTGGCGCGCGCTGACCAGCGACCCCGGGGCAGGGTGCGGGTCGCGGTAGAACGCGGCGCGCTGGTGCGGGTTTTCGCCGTAGCGCAGGTCTTGCAGCTTGATGAAGCGGCCGTTGCTTTGGGCCGGGAACTCACTCCGTGTGCCGTCCGGCTGCAACGACGACAGGTAGTTGCTGATCGCGGCGTCGTAGTCGGCGATTCGATTGAACGCCGCCACCGCCAGCGCAAACTTCGTCGCCGCGGTGACCGCGCCGCCGGCCTTCAGCTCGGCCAGCACACCGGCGTACTGCGAAGCGTCGGTCAGCACCGCCACGTCCTTCCAGTTCTTCGCCGCCGACCGCACCATCGCCGGGCCGCCGATGTCGATGTTCTCGATCGCGTCATCCAGCGTGCAGCCGGGCCGGGCCACCGTGGCCTCGAACGGGTACAGGTTGACCACCAGCAGGTCGATCGGCGCGATGTCGTGCTTGAGCAGCGCGGCCATGTGCCCCGGCACATCGCGCCGCGCCAGCAGGCCGCCGTGAATGGTCGGGTGCAGCGTCTTGACGCGGCCGTCCAGCATCTCGGGGAAGCCGGTGTGCTCGGCCACTTCGGTCACCGGCAACCCGGCCTCGGCGAGCATCCGGGCGGTGCCGCCGGTGGACAGCAATGTCACGCCGAGCGCGCGCAGTTCGCGCGCGAACGCCAGCACGCCGGTTTTGTCGGAGACGGAGATCAGCGCTTGCATCAAAGGCTTCCAGAGAATTCGTCAATCAATCAGCTTGTGATCGAGCAGCTTGCGGCGCAGTGTGTTGCGGTTGATGCCAAGCCATTCGGCGGCACGGCTCTGGTTGCCGTCGGCGTGTTTCATCACCACGTCGAGCAACGGTTTTTCGACCACGCCGAGGATCATCTCGTACATCGCGGCCGGCTCCACGCCGTCCAGGTCCTTGAAGTAGTTTTCAAGGTTCTCGCGCACGCAGGCTTCGATGTGCGTCCTGTTGCTCATCAGGCAACCTCCGTGCTGCGCACTGCGGTATTCGCCCGAGGCACCGGAGGGGCCTCTTCGTGGCCCATGACGGCCCGGCGGCTCATGCGCTCAACTCGGCAAGGCCTTCGTTCGCGGCGTCGGGTCGGTTCGGCAGCAGCGTGTAGGTGTCGGCCAGCGCATCGAACCAGTCGGTCACTGCGGCCACCTGGGCGTCGCAACTCTCCAGCAGGTTCATCCGGGCCCTGAAGGCCTCACCGCCAGGCAGCGCGCGCACCGCCCAGCCGATGTTCTTGCGCGCGCTGCGCACGCCGGCAAATTCACCGTACAGGCCATAGTGGTCGTGCAGGTGCTCCACCAGCCAGCGCTGGGCCTGGCGCACCTCGGGCGCGGGCAGGTGCTCGCCGGTGGCCAGGAAGTGCGCGATCTCGCGAAAGATCCACGGCCGGCCCTGCGCGGCACGGCCGATCATGATGGCGTCGGCGCCGGTTGCGGCCAGCACGTGGCGCGCCTTCTCGGGGCTGGTGATGTCACCGTTGGCCACCACCGGAATGCGCAGCGCGGCCTTGACGGCGGCGATGGTGGTGTATTCGGCATCGCCCTTGTAGCCTTGCTCGCGGGTGCGGCCGTGCACCGCCACCATCGCCACGCCGGCCGATTCGGCGGCGCGCGCGATGCGCACCGCGTTGCGTTCGGCGGCGCACCAGCCGGTGCGCATCTTGAGCGTCACCGGCACATGGCGCGGCGCGCAGGCGGCCACCACGGCTTCGATGATCCGCAGCGCCAGCGGCTCGTCCTGCATCAGTGCCGAGCCGGCCCACTGGTTGCACACCTTCTTGGCCGGGCAGCCCATGTTGATGTCGATGATCTGCGCGCCGCGGTCGATGTTGTAGGCCGCAGCCTCGCCCATCATCTGCGCGTCGGTGCCGGCGATCTGCACCGCGATCGGCGCGGCCTCGCCGTCGTGGTCGGCGCGGCGGCTGGTCTTCAGGCTGTTCCACAGGTCCTTGCGCGAGGTCACCATCTCGCTGACCGCGTAGCCCGCGCCCAGCCGCTTGCACAGTTGCCGGAACGGCCGGTCCGTCACGCCGGCCATGGGCGCGGCGAACAGCCGATTCGCCAGTGGAATGTGGCCGATGCGCATGGACGGGGGAGGCGGGTTGAGAGGGTGAAAAACGAGGGCGCAGTATAGCGGCCGGGGCCCGCGCTCGCGCCGCCGCGCCACGCCACGCCGGGCTGCCGATAATGCGCGACGATGGAAGCCTGGATCGAGTCACTGCTGGCCCTGTTGGCCTTGCCCAAGTTCGGCCTCAGCACGGTGTTCGTGGTCGCGTTCATCTCGGCCACGCTGTTGCCGCTGGGCTCGGAGCCGGCGGTGTTCGGCCTGGTCAAGCTCAACCCCCACATGTTCTGGCCGGCGATCGGGGTGGCCACCGTGGGCAACACGCTGGGCGGCGCGGTGAGCTGGTGGATGGGCTACGGCGCGGAGCGCGCTTACGAGCGGGTCACCCACAAGCCGCTGGAGGCGCGCGCGCTGAAGTGGCTTGAACATCTTGGCGCCCGGGCCTGCCTGTTGTCATGGCTGCCGGTGGTGGGCGACCCGCTGTGCGCGGTGGCCGGCTGGCTGCGGCTGCCGTTCTGGCCTTGTGTGATGTACATGGCGATCGGCAAGTTCGCGCGCTATGTCACGATGACGGTGTTGCTTCTGTGGGTCTTTCCCGGCCAGCTCACGCCCTGAACCACGGCCCGGCTTCGCTTTCGACGCCGGGCGGCCCGACGAAGGCGCCCACCTGGAACCGCGCCACCTCGGTTGACGGCTCGCGCCGCCGCACCTGCGGCCACCCCGGCCAACGGGGCCCGTTGGCCACTTCAGTTCAGTCCCGAACCGAGTCGGATCAAGCCGCCTTGCGGGCCGTGCGCTTGGCAGCCACCTTGGCCGACGGCTTGACCGCCGGAGTCTTGGCGGCAGTCTTTGCGGAGGCTCCCCTGGACAGCCTGGCCACCTGCGCCGCCAGCGCGTCGATGCGGTCTTGCATCGCGCTCACGTCCTTGGCCGACGGCACGCCCAGCTTGCCCAGCGCCTTGGCGGTGCGCTCTTCGAAGATGCTTTCCAGCTTGTCCCATTGCTGGCCCGCCTTGGCTTGAACTTCGCTGGCCATGCCGGTCATCTTGGAGCTGACTTCGCTGAACTTGTCTTCGGCGACGCTCTGGGTCTTTTTCTGCAGCGCCACGCCTTCTTTCACCAGCGCCTCGAACACCTTGCCACCTTCGGCCTGGGCCTTGGAGAAAGCGCCCATGCCGGCGAGCCAGATCTGCTGGGCCGATTCCTTGACCGAACCGGCGAGTGCGCTGTCGAACAGGCCAGAGGCGCCTGCCGCTTGTTTGTCCGCCATTTGTTTGAGTTTCTTGACCATGGTGCCTGTCTCCTGTCGGTTGATCGTGCGAGCTCCGACCGGAGCCCTGTGAAGCCCAAACTATAGGAGTCCGCCCTGGAGCGCACAGCCTATTTCTCTAGGGGCGCGGCTCTACGCGCCGGGGCCGCGTTGTTCGGGAAATCGCGCAGGGCCGCGCGGCCAACTCTGGTCAAGAATGCCCGGTGCCACCCCGCCCCAACGCGGCAACCGCGAGCAAAGGACCAGCCCCATGAAGTATTTCGTGACCGGAGCCACTGGCTTCATCGGCAAGCGCCTCGTCAAGACCTTGCTGGCGCGCCGTGGCGCCGTCGTCTACTTCCTGCTGCGGCCCGAAAGCGAAAGCAAGGTCGCCGCGCTGCTCGACTTCTGGGGTGTGCCCCCGACCCGCGCGATTGCGGTGTTTGGCGATCTCACATCGAAGAAGCTCGGTGTCTGCGCCGACGACCTGAAGAAGCTCAAGGGCCAGATCGACCACCTGTACCACCTGGCGGCGGTGTACGACCTGTCGGCCGACGAGGCATCGCAGATCAGGGTCAACATCGAAGGCACCCGCAGCGCGGTCGAATTCGCCAAGGCCATCGACGCCGGCCACCTGCACCATGTCAGCTCGATCGCCGCCGCGGGCCTGTACGAAGGCGTGTTCCGCGAAGACATGTTCGATGAAGCCGACGGCCTGGACCACCCGTACTTCATGACCAAGCACGAGAGCGAAAAGATCGTGCGCAAGGAATCGAAAGTGCCGTGGACGATGTACCGGCCGGCCTCGGTGGTGGGCGACTCGACCACCGGCGAGATGGACAAGATCGACGGCCCGTACTACTTCTTCAAGCTGATCCAGCGCATGCGCCAGATCCTGCCGCCGTGGATGCCCAGCGTGGGGCTGGAAGGCGGGCGCATCAACATCGTGCCGGTCGACTTCGTGGTGGCGGCGCTGGACCACATCAGCCACTCCAAGGCCGGGCTGAACAAAAAATGCTTCCACCTGGTCGACCCCAAGGGCTACCGCGTCGGCGATGTGCTCGACATCCTGAGCAAGGCCGCGCATGCGCCGAAGATGAACCTGTTCATCAACGCGGCGCTGCTGGGCTTCATTCCGAAGGGCGTCAAGAAGGGAATGATGGCGCTGGCTCCGGTGCGCCGGGTGCGCGCGGCGGTGATGAAAGACCTCGGGCTGCCCGACGACATCTTCACCTTCATCAACTACCCGACCCGCTTCGATTGCCGCGAAACCGAAGCCGCGCTGAAGGGCTCGGGCATCGCCTGCCCCAACCTGCACGACTACGCCTGGCGGCTGTGGGACTACTGGGAGCGCCATCTCGACCCGGCGCTGTTCATCGACCGCTCGCTGCGCGGCAAGGTGGCCGGCAAGGTGGTGCTGGTGACCGGCGGCTCGTCGGGCATCGGCCTGGCCGCGGCCGTCAAGTTTGCGCACGCCGGCGCCACCACCATCATCTGCGCGCGCGACCAGGCCAAGCTGGACGAAGCGAAGAAGGAAATCCTGGCGGCCGCCGGCAAGGACGCGATCGTGCTCACGTATTCGGCCGACATCGCCAACGAGGCGAGCTGCAAGGAGCTGGTCGACAAGCTCACCGCCGAACACGGCGGCGTCGACTACCTCATCAACAATGCCGGCCGCTCGATCCGCCGCGCGATCGAAGCCAGCTACGACCGCTTCCACGACTTCGAGCGCACGATGCAGCTCAACTACTTCGGTTCGCTGCGCATCACCATGGGGCTGCTGCCCGGCATGGTG
>JANORB010000195.1:0-7217 GCA_031415135.1 Methylibium sp. | reverse complement strand
TCCCAGTCGCTGACATGGCGCGCGTACTCGGTCCATTCGGCGCGCTTGAGGGCGATGAATTGCGCGCTGAGCGTTTCGCCCAGCGCGGCGCAAACCACCGCGTCGCGCTGCAGTGCGTGCACGGCCTCACCCAGGTTCTGCGGCAGCAGCGGGATGGCGCGCGATTCGATCGCCGCCAGCGGCAATCCGAACAGGTCGTCGGTGCAGGCCGCACCGGGGTCGAGCTGGCGGTCGATGCCGTCCAGCCCGGCCGCAATCAAGGCGGCGCTGGCCAGGTAGGGGTTGGCGCTGGCGTCGGGCAGGCGCCACTCGAAGCGGTTGGCCAGCGTGCGCACCAGCGCGGTCCGGTTGTTCGGCCCGTGCGCCACGAAGGCCGGCGCCCAGCTCGTGCCCGACAGTGATTCGCCCACCACCAGCCGCTTGTACGAGTTGACCGTGGGCGCGGCAAGCGCGCACAGAGCGGCCGAATGGGCCAGCACGCCGCCGATGAAGTGGCGCGCCAGCGGCGTCAGGCCCTGCGCGGCATCGGGGCCGTGGGCGTGAAACAGGGCGCGCGGTTCCCGTTCGTCGTCGTCCCACAGCGACACGTGAAAGTGCATGCCGCTGCCCGGCTGGTTGGCAAACGGCTTGGGCATCATCGAAAACAGCGTGCCGTGCTGTTCGGCCAGCGCCTGCGCGGCCATCTTGAACAACATCAGGTTGTCGGCGCTGGTCAGCACGTCGGCATGGTGGAAGTTCAGTTCGTACTGGCCGTGGGCGTCTTCGTGGTCGATCTGGAAAACATCCAACCCGCAAGCGTTCAGGCCGGCCGCCAGCTGGGCCAGAAACTCATGCTGGCGCGGCAGGCTTTTCAGGTCGTAGGACGGTTTGTCCAGCCGGTCGTGCGGGTCGGCCGGCGCCAGCCCGCCGGATTCAGTGCGCCGGAGCAAGAAGAACTCGGGCTCGATGCCGGTGTGCAGCACCCAGCCGCGTTCGGCCAGGCGCGCCACCTGACGGCGCAGCACCTGGCGCGGGCAGGCGTCGAACGGTTCGCCGGCCACGAACCCATCGCACGCGATGCGCGCATATCCGGGCATCCACGGCAGCGCGCGCGCCGTGCTCGCGGCACCGCGGGCGTAATACTCGGAGCGCGGCCCCATGCGCGGCAGGCCGGTGCCCCAGATCGACGGGCCGGAAAAACCGGCGCCGTCGGTCAGCAGCGCATCGAGGTGGGCAAACGGGATCAGCTTTCCCTTGGCCACGCCGTGGATGTCGGTGAACTGAGCGATCAGCGTGTGCACGCCCTGGGCGGCCAGCGTTTCCTTCAGGTGCTTCATCAACTCAGGCCGCGGCCGCGCGCAGCGCGGCTTGCACGATGCCCATGGCCTCGGCAAACACGGCGTCTGGAATCGTCAACGGGAACAGGAAGCGCACCACGTTGGCATTGACGCCGCAGCTCAGCAGGATCAGGTCGCGCTTGAGCGCCTCGGCCAGCACGCGGCGGGTGATGTCGGCATCGGGGGTGTCGGTGCCGGGCCGGTTGAATTCCACCGCCACCATCGCCCCCAGGCCACGCACATCGGCGATCTGCGGCAGCTCGGCGCGCAGGCCGTGCAGCACGGCCTTCAGTTCGTCGCCCAGGCGCTGGCCGCGCTCGACCAGTTTTTCCGCCGCCATCACGTCGATCACCGCGTGTGCGGCGGCGATGGCCATCGGATTGCCGGCGTAGGTGCCGCCCAGCCCGCCCGGGCTCGGTGCGTCCATGATCTCGGCCTTGCCGGTGACGGCCGACAAGGGCATGCCGGCGGCGAGCGACTTGGCGATCGTCATCAGGTCCGGCACCACGCCGAAATGCTCACAAGCGAACATCTTGCCGGTGCGGCCGAAACCGGTCTGGATCTCGTCGGCGATCAGCACGATGCCATGTTCGTCGCACAGCGCGCGCAGCCAATGCACGGCCTCGGCCTGGATGACGTTGAAGCCGCCCTCGCCTTGGACCGGCTCGAAGATGATCGCCGCCACGCGGCTGGGTTCGATGTCGGCCTTGAAGAGATGGGCCACCGCCTTCTTCACGTCGTCGAGGCGGGTGCAGTGGCAAGGGAAGGGCGCGTGGTAGACCTCGGGCGCAAACGGGCCGAAGCCGGCCTTGTACGGCTGCACCTTGCCGGTCAGCGACACGGCAAAGTAGCTGCGGCCATGGAATGCGCCGCTGAAGGCGATGACGCCCGAGCGCCGGGTGTGCGAGCGCGCGATCTTGATGGCGTTTTCGATCGCCTCGGCGCCGGTCGAAAACAGCGCTGTCTTCTTCGGGCCGGTGCCCGGTGTCATGGCGTTGAGCTTTTCGGCCAGGCTGATGTAGCTCTCGTAAGGCACCACCTGGTAGCACGTGTGGGTGAAGCGTTTCAGCTGCGCTTCCAGTGCCGCGACGACCGACGGGTGGCGGTGGCCGGTGTTCAGCACCGCGATGCCGCCGGCGAAGTCGATGAAGCGGCGGCCTTCGACATCCCACAGTTCGCTGTTCTCGGCGTGGTCGGCGAAGAAGCTGCCCAGCACGCCGACGCCGCGCGGCGTGGCGGCGGCCTTGCGAGCCATCAGTTGTTCATTCTGCGAGTGGTTCATGTGGATCTCCGACGTGTCAGGCGTCAATGCGCAACCAGGTGGTTTTCAGCTCGGTGTACTTGTCGAACGCGTGGAGCGACTTGTCGCGCCCGTTGCCGCTTTGCTTGAAGCCGCCGAAGGGCACGGTGATGTCGTCTTCATCGTACTGGTTCACGTGCACGGTGCCGGCGCGCAGCGCGCGCGCCACGCGGTGCGCGCGGTTGATGTTGTGGCTCCACACACTGGCCTGCAAGCCGTAGGCGGAGTCGTTGGCCATCGCGATCGCTTCTTCCTCGGTCTTGAAGCGGATCACGCTCAACACCGGGCCAAAGATCTCTTCGCGGGCAACTTTCATGCGGTTGGTGACACCGTCGAACACCGTGGGCTCGACGAAATAACCGCCGCTGTCGGCGCGCACCTGTTTGCCGCCGGTCACGAGCCGCGCCCCTTCGCTGCGGCCGGCGTCGATGTAGCCCAGCACGGTGCGCAGTTGGGTGTCGTCCACCAGCGCGCCCATTTCGGCCTGGCCGCCGAGCGGGTCACCCGGCTGGTACCTGGGCGCTTCGGCCGCGACGATGGCCAGGAACTCGTCGGCCAGGCTCTCGTGCACGAACACCCGCGACGGCGCGTTGCAGCTCTCGCCCTGGTTGAAGAACATGCTGCCGGCCACGGTCTTGGCGGCGCGCGCGATGTCGTCGAAGTCGGGGAACACCAGGAAGGCCGACTTGCCACCCAGTTCGTTGTAGACCCGCTTCAGGTTGCTGCGGCCAGCGTACTCGAGCATCTTGCGGCCCACGCGGGTGCTGCCGGTGAAGCCGATGGCGTCGACGTCCATGTGCAGCGCGAGCGCTTCGCCGGCTTCGTGGCCGTGGCCGGGCACGACGTTGAACACCCCTTCGGGCAGGCCGGCCTCGAGCGCCAGTTCGGCCAGGCGCAGGGCGGTCAACGGAGACTTTTCACTTGGCTTGAGCACCACCGAATTGCCGGCGGCAAGCGCCGGGCCGAGCTTCCAGGCGGCCATGATCATCGGGTAGTTCCAGGGCACGACGGCGCCGATCACGCCCATCGGCTCGCGCGTGATCAGCGCCAGCGCATTCGGCCCGGTGGGGGCGATCTCGTCGTAGATCTTGTCCACCGCCTCGGCGTACCAGGCGATGCAGCGCGCCGCGGACGGCACGTCGACCGCCACGCTGTACTGGATCGGCTTGCCCATGTCCAGCGTTTCCAGCAGCGCCAGTTCGTTGCGCGCGCCGAGGATCTTTTCGGAGAACCGCTGCAGCACTTTCTTGCGTGCCGCCGGTGCGTTGCGGGCCCAGCGGCCGTCGTCGAACGCCTGGCGGGCCGCAGCCACCGCCGTATTCACATCGGCGGCCTGGCCGCGCGCGATCTGGGCGATGACGCGCCCGTTGATGGGCGACACACAGGGGAATGTCTCGCCCGTCGCGGTGGCCTGCCGTTGGCCGCCGATGAACATGCGGCCATCGGGCTTGAGTGCCGCCGCGGCGCCGTGCCAGTCGATCGTTTGCGTGCTCATTGCGATTCCTTCGTTGTCACGCTGGAGCCCTCGGCCGGCCGACGACCGCCCATGCAGGCGCCATCGGCGTTCAGAAGCTCAGCACCATGGACGCGCCGAACAGGTGGTTGGTCTTCTTGAACGTGGCGTCCTTGATGTTCTCGAAGACAGGCACGGTGGCGCGGTCGACGCGGTACTCGGCCTTGAACGTGGTGTTCAGGTTGTACAGGTAGCTCAGGCCCAATGCAATCGCGGTGCGGTTGGCGCCGTCGTCGCAGCCGGCCGCATAGGCGGTGCCGCAGTCCAGCGTGGCGTCGGGGCCGATGCCGTTGCGGGCGTCGGCGCCATAGCCCAGCAGGCCGCCGCCGTGCTTCTTGTTGTACAGGTAGTCGAGCCGCGCCACCGCTTCCATGCGCGGGCTGAGTTTGTAGGCCGCCAGGCCCGACACGCCCCACCAGCGGCTGAAGCGCAATTCGCCAGTCGCGCCGTCGGGCGTGACCGACGCGGCCTTCTGCCCGCCCACGCTGACCTGGCCCTGCACCGTCACATCGCCGCGAATGAAGTAGCCGTCCAGTTCGAACAGGTTCACCAAGGTGTCGGACGTGCCGCCCACCAGGTTGGCGGCCCGCCCGTGCACACCGGCGAAACCGAAGCCCTGGTACTCGCCGCGCGAGTAGTCGACGCGGTAGGCCACCACCGGCGTCTTTTCGCCCGCGGCCTTCTTCGACGCATTCATGTTTGCCACCACGCCCTTGACGATCCATTTGCCGCGCGTGACTTCGACGCCGGCGCCGGTGTAGGCCGTGGGCAAGGTGAAGTCGAACAACAGGTTGTGGGTGATCAGCTTGTTCTGCGTGGGCGGCAGGTACTCGTAGCCCGACCAGTCGGGAATCTGGCCGGCGATCAGGCGCGTTTGCAGGTCGCCCAGCGGCACCGAGACGCTGGCCTCGTGCACCACGGACTGGCCGTCGAACACCGATCCCACGCCGCGGCTCGGCGCGAGCGTCAAGCGCCAGCGGGTGCCGCCCTCCATTTCCTTCTGGAAGTCGATCATGGCCATGCCGAAGTACGAGTTGTCGTAGTTGTAGCCGTCATCACCGACCGCGTTGAGAAACTGGAAGCCGGCGCGTTTTTGGGCCCGGTTGTAGATGAAGGTCGGGTCCATCTGGCCATTGATCTTCAGGCCCTTGAAGCCCTGCGCTTCCAGGTTGTCTTCGAGCGACTCGGTCTTGACCTGGACACGTTTGAATTCGGCCGCCTGCTCCGGCGTCATGCCCCATTGTTTTTCGGCGGGCTTGGCGGCTTCGGCGGCCTTGAGCTTTTCTTCCAGCTGGCCGACCCGGTCTTTCAACTCCTTGAGTTCATTGAGCAGGTCGGCGGCGGACTGGGCCACAGCCGTCAGCGGGAAGGCCGCTGCAAGCGCCAGGACAAGGGCGGTCGGTTGCCAGGAATTCATCGGTTTTCTCCTGTTGTGGATGCGAATTCTTCGGGATGGTCTGGACACACTTCACGCGTCGGCGCGGCTGGCCTGGGCGATCTCGCGCGCGCGCTTGCGTTCGGAGCGGGCAATGAAATAACTCGCCGCGATCACGCCGATCGACACCAGCGCCACCGTCACAGCGGCCACCGCGTTGACGCTCGGATTGAGCCCCAGGCGGGCGCGCGAGAAGATCACCAGCGGCATCGTGGTCGAGCCCGGCCCGGACAAGAACGCCGACAGCACCACGTCGTCGAGCGACAAGGTGAACGTCAGCAACCAGGCCGACATCAGCGCCTGCGCAATCATCGGCAGCGTGACCAGGTGGAACACTTGCCACGGCCGCGCGCCCAGGTCCATCGCGGCTTCTTCGAGTTGCGGGTTGAGGTCTTGCAAACGGGCCTGCACCACCAACGTGGCGTAGGCCATGCCCATCAGCAGGTGGCCCATCCAGATGGTCAGCATGCCGCGCTCGGGAAAGCCCACTCCGAAAGCGCTCTGGGTCGCGCGCTGAATCGACACCAGCATCAGCAGCAGCGACAAGCCGACGATCACCTCGGGCATCACCAGCGGTGCGCTGACCATGCCGCTGAACAGCGTGCGGCCGGTGAAGCGCCTGTACTTCACCAGCGCAAAAGCGGCCAGCGTGCCCAGCACGACCGAAGCGCAGGCGGTGAAGAACGCGATCTTGAGCGACAGCCACAGGGCGCCGAGCATTTCGCGGTCGGAGGCCAGCGCGGTGTACCACTTCAACGTGAAGCCGCGCCAGACATTGGGCACCGGCGAATCATTGAA
Organism: Methylibium sp.; assembly: GCA_031415135.1. GTDB lineage: Bacteria > Pseudomonadota > Gammaproteobacteria > Burkholderiales > Burkholderiaceae_C > LGRD01. The sequence continues at coordinate 855 of JANORB010000195.1, read as the reverse complement.
CGAATAGACCACCAGCGCGACGATGGGCAGATAAAGAAAGGCATAACCGAGCGCGAGCCAGCCGCGCCCGAAGTAGCGGTTGATCAGGGAGGTGATCACGTTTTCGCCTCCGTGGCTTCGGCCTGGTATTTGTTGAAGACCGCCAGCGGCACGATGATGAGCAGAACCATCACCACCGCCACGGTGGAGGCCATCGGCCAGTCGTTGTTGCTGAAGAACTCGTCCCACAGCACGCGGCCGATCATCAGCGTTTCGGGGCCGCCCAGCAGTTCAGGGATCACGAACTCGCCGACGCAGGGAATGAACACGAGCATCGAGCCGGCGATGATGCCGGCCTTGGACAGCGGCACGGTGACTTTCCAGAACGCCACCCAGGGCGTGGCGCCGAGGTCGGACGCTGCTTCGAGCAAGCGCAGGTCCATCTTCACCAGGTTGCCGTAAAGCGGCAGGATCATGAACGGCAGGTAGGTGTAGACCATGCCGAGCACGAGCGAAAAAGGCGAGTTCATGTACTTGCCCAAGGCCGGAATCATGCCGCCGGCAAAGAGCAGCTGGTCGATGCCCAGCGCGGTGAGGATCTCCGCCACCCAGCCATGCTCGGAGAGCAGCCCCTTCCACGCATAGACGCGCAGCAGGAACGAAGTCCAGAACGGCAGCATCACCAGCATCAACAAGGCCGGCTGCGCGGTGGCCTTGGCGCGGGCCATGAAATAGGCGAACGGGTAGCCGATCGCGAGGCACAGCACGGTGGTCGCGGCCGCGTACTTCACGCTGCGCAGGTAGGTGTCGAAGTAGAGTGGGTCTTGGCCGATGAACTGGTAACCACTGAATTTCAAGGTCAACTGCAGCAGCCCG
>JANORB010000194.1:0-11913 GCA_031415135.1 Methylibium sp. | reverse complement strand
CCAAGCTGCGCAGCATGCGCCATCTGGTCTTCGGCCTCGGCCTCAGCCAGGTGGTGCTGACCATCGCCGGCACGCTGCTGGGGCACGCACTGCTGGTGGCGGCCTATGCCGGCATCTTCGGCCAGGCCTGGCAGATGAGCTGGCAGGGCGCGGTGGTGCTGGGTGGCGCCATTGCCATGAGCAGCACCGCCATCGTCGTCAAGCTGATGGCCGAGCGGCTGGAAATGGAAAGCGAGCACGGCAAACGCGTGATGGGCGTGCTGCTGTTCCAGGACCTGGCCGTGGTGCCCTTGCTGGTGTTGATTCCGGCCCTGGGCAGCTCCGGCGAAGACCTGATGATCGCGATGGGGCTGGCCGCGCTGAAGGCCGGCGCCTTGCTCACGATGCTGCTGGTGGGCGGCCAGCGCGTGATGCGCTGGTGGCTCACGCTGGTGGCTCGGCGCAAGAGCGAAGAGCTCTTCATGCTGAATCTGCTGCTCGTGACGCTGGGGCTGGCCTATCTCACCGAACATGCGGGCCTGAGCCTGGCACTGGGCGCCTTCGTGGCCGGCATGCTGGTGGCCGAGACCGAATACAAGCACCAGGTGGAGACCGACATCCGGCCCTTTCACGACGTGCTGCTGGGCCTGTTCTTCATCACCATCGGCATGAAGCTCGACTGGCGGCCCGTCATCGAACAATGGCCGCTGGTGCTGGTGCTGACCACGCTGCCCATCGTGGCCAAGTTCGTGCTCGTGGCCGCACTGGCGCGCGGCTTCGGCGCGCAGCCTGGCGTGGCCTTGCGCACGGGCTTGTACTTGGCGCAGGCCGGCGAGTTCGGCTTCGTGCTGCTGACCCTGGGCGCCGACCGCGGCCTGGTGGCGCCCGAGTGGGTGAGCCCGGTGCTGGCGAGCATGGTGCTGAGCATGCTGGCCACGCCGCTGCTGATCCTGTACAGCAACCGCATCGTGATGCGCCTGAGCGCCACCGACTGGCTGATGCAGTCGGTGGCGATGACCACGATCGCCCGCAAGTCGATCAACACCGAGGCCCACATCATCATTGCCGGCTACGGCCGCAGTGGCCAGAACCTGGCGCGCCTGCTCGACGGCGAGCGCATCCCGTACATGGCGCTGGACCTCGACCCCGACCGCGTGCGCCAGGCTGCCGCCGCCGGCCAGAGCGTGGTGTTCGGCGACGCCGCGCGGCTGCAAAGCCTGATGGCCGCCGGCCTGGCGCGAGCCAGCGCGGTGGTGGTGAGCTACCACGACACCGCGTCGGCCTTGAAGATCCTGCGCCACGTGCGCGAGCACGCACCCAAGGTGCCGGTGATCGTGCGCACCATCGACGACACCGACATCGAGCGCCTGCAGGCCGCCGGCGCCACCGAGGTGGTGCCCGAGGCCATCGAAGGCTCGCTGATGCTGGCCAGCCACGCGCTGGCACTGGTGGGCGTGCCGATGCGCCGCGTGATCCGGCTGGTGCAGGACCAGCGCGATGCCCGCTACGGATTGCTGCGCGGCTATTTCCACGGCGCCGACGACGACACCGTGGATGAACTCCAGCAGGCTCGCTTGCTCAGCGTCACGCTGCCGGTGGCGGCCGGCTGCCTGGGCCAGAGCCTGCTCGACCAGGCGCTGCATGCGGTCGGCGTGTCGGTGGTGTCGGTTCGGCGCGCGTCGGGCGCGGTCATCCAGCCGGACGACAAGATGCTGCTGGCGGCCGGCGACACGCTGGTGCTGTCCGGCCTGCCCGAGCCGCTGGCCCTGGCCGAGGGAAAGTTGCTGGGACACGGCTGACGCCGGGGCGACAATCCTGCGCGTTGCCCTGGAGCGTGCCGCGATGACACCCGTTTCCCCCACCGACTACATCAGGAACCACATCCGCACCGTGCCCGACTGGCCGGCGCCGGGCGTGCAGTTCCGCGACATCACGCCGCTGCTGTCCAACCCGCGCGTCTTTCGCGTGTTGATCGACCAGTTCGTGCACCGCTACTTCGACGTCAGGCCCAGCGCCATCGCCGGGCTTGATGCGCGCGGTTTCATCATCGGCTCGGTGCTGGCCTACGAGCTCGGCGTGGGCTTCGTGCCGATCCGCAAGAAGGGCAAGCTGCCCTTCACCACGGTTGAAGAAACCTACGAACTGGAGTACGGCTCGGCGACGGTGGAAATCCACACCGACGCGGTGCGCAACGGCGACCGCGTGGTGCTGATCGACGACCTGATCGCCACCGGCGGCACGATGATGGCCGGCATGCGCTTGCTCGAACGGCTGGGGGCGAGTGTGATCGAGGGCGCCGCGATCGTCGACTTGCCAGAGTTGCAAGGCTCGCACAAGCTGCGCGCGGCCGGACTGAAGCTGTTCACGCTGGTGAGCTTCGAGGGGCACTGAGCGCCCCGGCCAAGGCCATCGCGCTGGCGCTACGCGAACGCGGTTTGCTTGGCCTGGTGGGCCCGCACCCGCGCCACCAGCACCCCACCGGCGGCACGCAGCAGTTCAAGCGCTAGCGCGGGCGAGCGCTGCGCCATTTCTTCCAGCCGCGGGCCGCGCAGGGCCCACACGATGCAAGGCGTCATGGCCTCGACGCTGGCCATGCGGGGGCCATCACCGAACAGGCCCGCCTCGCCGATCACCGAACCCGGCCGCAGGATGGCCAGCTTGCTGGTGCCCACGGGCGCGCCGGTCACAAACACCTGCACCGAGCCCTGGGCCAGAAAGTACATCGAATGGTCGGAGTCGCCCTGCTTGACGAGCAGATCGCCGGAACGAATGTCGTGCCGGGTCAGGTACGGCGCGATGGTGCGCCACTGCTCGGCCGTCAGGCGCGTGCGAAAAGCGTCGTCGGCGTTGAGCGTCTGTATCGCCTGCACCAGATCGTTGAGTTCCATTGTTGCTCCAATCCCGAGGGGTTGCCCATGCGACCGCATGCAAGATGGGCTGATTATCGACCCGCATCAGCGTGCGAACCATCGACGCTGCGAGTCGGCGTGGGCATATGTCGCACGCGGGTTGGGGTCGACCGTCACTTCCCGATACAGAAGCGGCTGAATATTTCGCCCAGCAGGTCGTCGGGCGTGAACGCGCCGGTGATCTCGCCGAGGGCGTTGTGGGCCAGGCGCAATTCTTCGGCCAACAGATCGAGCGCGGTGTCGCCCTGCGCTGCCAGCGCCATGGCCCGAGCGACATGGTCGCCGGTGCGGCGCAAGGCCAGCACGTGGCGGGTGCGTGCGATGAACACGCCTTCGGGTTGCGCATGCCAGCCCGCCAGTTCCAGCAGCTTGCCACGCAGGGCCGAGAGGCCTTCGCCGGTCTTGGCCGACAGCGCCAGGCCGTCCCCGGCGCGGCCGTCGCTCGGCGCGCAATCGAGCTTGTTGTACACGTGCAGCAAACGGCCACCCCGCAGCAGCGCCGCCGGCAGCCGGCGGGCGATGTGGGCTTCGCCGGCCTCGTAGGCGGGGTCACCGATTCGAGTGAGGTCGTGCAGAAAGAGCAGCGCGTCGGCGGTTTCGATTTCGGCCCAGGAACGCGCAATGCCGGCGCGTTCGACCTCGTCGCTGGAGTCTCGCAATCCGGCCGTGTCGACCATGTGCACCGGCACGCCCTCGATCTGGATCGTCTCGCTGACCTTGTCGCGCGTGGTGCCGGGAATGGGCGTGACGATGGCCAGTTCGGCGCCCGCCAGCGCGTTCAGCAGCGAGCTCTTGCCGACGTTGGGCTGGCCCGCCAGAACCACGGTGATGCCGTCGCGCAGCAGCACCCCTTGGCGGGCCCGGGCCAGCACCTCGTGCACGCTGGCCGCAACGGCGGCCAGGCGGCTGCGGGCGTGCGCGGACTCGAGGAAGTCGATTTCCTCTTCGGGGAAGTCGAGTGTGGCTTCGACCAGCATGCGCAGCTCGATCAAGCGGTCGCGGAGCCGGTTGATCTCGGTCGAAAAGGAGCCGCTGAGCGAGCGGCCGGCCGAGCGCGCCGCGGCCTCGGTGCTGGCATCGATCAGGTCGCTCACCGCTTCGGCCTGGGCCAGGTCGAGCTTGTCGTTCAGGTAGGCGCGCTGCGTGAACTCGCCGGGGTCGGCCAGGCGCAGCCGCATCTCGGCGCCAGCCTCGAGGCAGCGGGCCAGCAGCAATTGCAGCACCACCGGTCCACCGTGTGCCTGCAGCTCGAGCACGTCTTCACCGGTGTAGGAATGCGGCGACGGGAAGTGGATCGCCAGGCCCCGGTCGATGGCCTGCCCGTCGGCTCCGAGGAACGACAGGTAGGTCGCGTGGCGCGGCTGCAGCACGCGGCCACACACGGCTTGAATCACCGGCGCAAGCAGCCGACCGGAGACGCGCACGATGCCGACCGCGCCCCGCCCCGAGGCGGTGGCGATGGCGATGATGGGGTCGGAAAACGTGAGGTCCGGGGGTGGCGCCGACATGGGCCCGATTCTCCCCCAGGGGCCCGCTGGCATTGCCGCCGGACCCCTGGGTATGGCGCGGGGGGAGGGCCTGGCAGCCCGCATGGGCTGAACAGAGTCGCTTCCCGAGCCGGCCCGGCGTTCGAGAGGCAAAAGAAGCGTTTGATGGCTCTTCTGCGCTTCGATCGACGGTCGGGTCTGCCCCGCATTGATCGTGGGTGGGGCAGCACCGCTGCCACAACCCGGTCGGGCGATTCGCCGTTGGTCTGGCGAAGAATTGCTGCAACCGTTGACCCCATGGTCGCTCAAGGAGGGGCACCGCCGCAAGCCCCTAGGACGGGGACCTGACAGGCTCCGACGACTATGCACGAATATCGTTTTCGCGCCGCCGCCGGCGCGTTGCCGCTACTTGCCCAGGACGCCGAGTTGCTTGTTGATCAGGTACTGCTGGGCAATCGACAGGATGTTGTTGGTCAGCCAATACAGCACCAACCCGGCGGGGAACACGAAAAACATTCCCGAGAACACGAGCGGCATGATCCACATCATCCTGGCCTGCATGGGGTCGGGCGGCGTGGGGTTGAGCCAGGTCTGGAACAGGCTCGTGGCGGTCATCAGCACGGGCAGGATGAAGTACGGGTCCTTGGCCGAGAGGTCGGCGATCCAACCAATCCACGGCGCGTTGCGCATCTCGACACTGGACAGCAGCACCCAGTACAGCGCAATGAAAAACGGCATCTGCACAAAGATCGGCAGGCAGCCGCCAAGCGGGTTGACCTTCTCTTCGCGGTAGATGCGCATCATTTCCTGCTGCATCTCTTGCGGCTTGTCCTTCAGCCGTTCGCGCATGACCATGACCTTGGGGTTGATGGCCTTCATCTTCGCCATCGACCGGTACGCCGTGGCGTTGAGCCAGTAGAAGGCGATCTTCAGCAGCACGACCAGGCCGACGATGGCCCAGCCCCAATTGCCGATCAGTTTGTGCAACTGCGTCAGCAGCCAGAACAAGGGCTTGGCGAGGATGGTGAACCAGCCGTAGTCCTTCACCAATTCGAGCCCGGGCGCCAACGCGGCGAGTTTGTCTTCTTCTTGCGGGCCGACAAACAGCCGCGCATCGAATGACCTGGTTGCGCCTGCGGCGATCTCGCCCACTGGCACGAACATGCCCACCGAATAGGTGTTGGCCGCCACCCTGCCGGTGAAATACTCGCGCGACTGCCTGGCTCCGCCATGGCTGTCGATCAGCCAGGCCGATGCAAAGTAATGCTGAACCATCGCCACCCAGCCCGAATCGGCCACGGTGTCGTGGTCGGGCTTGTCGCCGGGCCGGTGCTTCTCGATGGTCTTGAAGTCGATCTTCGTGAACTTGGACGCATCGGTGTAGATGGCCGGCCCGGTGAACGTGAAGTAGAAGCTGGACTCGCCCGCCGGCGCGTTGCCGTCGCGGACCAGTTGCAGGTACAGGCGGGGGTTGACGGGTGCCGAGGAGGCGTTGACGATCTCGTGCTTCACGCCGATGACGTAGTCGCCACGCTTGAAGGTGTAGGTCTTCAGCAACTTCACGCCCGAGACTTCCGGCGACTCGAATTTGACCTGCAACTCGTTGGCGCCGTCTTTCAGGCGGGTCTCGCCCGGAACCAGGGTCATCACGGTGTGGTGGTTTGGCAGACCCGCGCCGCCGCTGGGCGGAACGAGCCCGGTCTGCGCCACATACAAGCGGTCGGTCGACTGGTCGAGCAACAACATGTTCTTGGTGTGATCGACCTGGTCATGGTGCTTCAAGAACTCGACGCGGACCAGGTCGCCACCTTTGCCGTCCAGCGTGGCGTTGATGAGGTCGGTGGTGACGCTGACCTTGTCGGATGCCGCGGTGGCGGCTGATGCGGGCGCTGCCGGAGCCGGCGCGGCCAACGGCGCGGCGGCCCCGGCGGTGGGCACGGGGATCGCGCTGGCGCCCGGTGCCGCGCCCACGGCGGCAGGCTTGGTGGTGGGCGCCGGGCTGAACAGCGACGGCTGCCCGTTGTGCTTGTTCCACGCGTCCCAGATCAGGAAGAGCGACATCGAAAACACCACCCACAACAGGGTGCGACGCATATCGTTCATGAGCGAATCTTTTCGAGAGAAGAGGAGGAAGCGTCGGCGGCCTTCGATGCGGCGCCGCGCAGCAGTTTCGAGAACGGGCGCGGCGTTTCCTGAGGGACAGCGTCATGCCCGCCGAGACAGAAGGGGTGGCAGCGTGACAGCCGGTGGATCGTCAGGCAGGTGCCTGCCACGGCGCCATGGCGTTGCAAGGCTTGCAACGAATAGGCCGAACAGGTGGGTTCGAAACGGCAACTGCTGCCCAACCACGGACTCAGCAACAAGCGGTAGGCCCGCACAAGCGCGATCAGGAGGCGCTGGGGCAGCGATCGAATCAATTCCGGCATGACACGGCGGCGCACTCAGTTCGGGCTGGCGCGAGGTGCGAGGCCGGCAAGGAGCGTGTCCAACTCTTCACGCGCAGCGCGCTGCAGGGCCAGCGATGCGGCACTCGGAAACTCGGCCTTGTCGAAAGGCGCTCGCAATCGCACCACCCACAGACCGGTCGGGAGCCCGTGTGCGTGTGCCGCCGCCGCTGCGCGAATCTGGCGTTTGAACAAGCTTCGGGTGACCGACCGCCGTGCATGCCGCTTTGGAACCACCAGACCGAGCCAGAAGCAAGCTCCTGCAAGTCGTGTGGAAGGGTCCCGTTCGAGGGATTCATCCACAGCATTGACCTTCACTGGTGCATCATCTGTTGATAACTCCAATTTGGAGCGCTGCCGCACGGGTTTTTCGGGCAAGCTGGGGCGGCCTGGCAAATGGTGAACCGCGAAGTGCGCGCTGCGTGCCTTCGCGGCAGCACCAAGCACTCTTTCAAAGTCTGCCGATCGCACCAGTCGCCCGGTCATGGCTTCAGCCCGACCCGGACCGCACCTGCAACCAGCAGCGCACGCCTCAGACGGCGAGACGCTTGCGGCCCTTGGCGCGGCGCGCATTGATCACGGCGCGGCCCCCTCGGGTTTTCATGCGGACGAGAAAACCGTGGGTGCGGGCACGGCGGACTTTGGAGGCTTGGTAGGTGCGTTTCATGATCGGTTCTGTTTTCTGCTCGCGCCCGAAAGGCGCGCGGGTGACGCTTGGTTCGCGCCGACGGCGCCCCAGGATGGCGGTTGATCCCCATCGAGTTCAGCGAAGTCGGAAAAGGAGTTTGTCGCGTTTGTTGCAATGGGCAGCGACAAGTCTTTGCCAGGCAACCTTGGATTACACCAAGAACGGGAGGCCAAGTCAATGAATGGCAAATTTTCAACCCCTTGACCAAAGGTTGACTGCCAGGTTCGAACTGTGGATAACTGCCACTCCCCCGGCCTTGCAACGTACAATGCCGTCGCTCACGAGACAAGTTTTCCACAATCAAAATATGAGCGCTGATCTCTGGCAACGCGGTTGCGAACGTCTCGCCGCCGAGCTGCCCGAACAACAATTCAACACCTGGATTCGGCCACTGCCGGCAGGCGACGTCACCGAACAAGGTGACGCCGGGGCTGTGGTGACGGTTCGGGTGCCCAATCGCTTCAAGCTGGACTGGATTCGCAATCAGTATGCGGGCCGGATTGAAGCCGTCCTGTCTGAAATCGCCGGCAAGCCGGTGCGGCTGGACATGACCCTCGCGCCGCGCGACAACCTGCTTCCGCCTCCCGCACTGCCGGCTGGAACGGTCAGGCCGATTGGCGCCTTCGTTCCTCGGGCGGGTGCGCAGACGGTCGACCTGGTCAACAGCGAACGGCGCCGATTCACGGACGCGCCCGCCGGGGTTCATGCCCCCAATGTGTCGCTGCTTCCTTCGCGCAGCCGGCTCAACCCCAGTCTGACTTTCAACACCCTGGTTCCCGGCCGGGCGAACCAGATGGCGCGTACCGCGGCCCTGCATGTGGCCGGAGCGCCTGGCCAGATGTACAACCCGCTGTTCATCTATGGCGGGGTTGGTCTGGGCAAGACTCACCTGATCCACGCGGTGGGCAATGCCCTGCTGGCAGACAAGCCCGATGCGCGCATCCTCTATTTGCACGCGGAGCAGTTCATCACCGACGTCGTCAAGAATTACCAGCGCAAGACGTTCGACGAATTGAAGGCGAAATACCATTCGCTGGACCTGCTGCTGATCGATGACGTGCAGTTTTTTGCGGGCAAGGAGCGCACGCAGGAAGAGTTCTTCAACGCCTTTGAAGCCCTGTTGGCCAAGCGCGCGCACATCATCATGACCAGCGACACCTACCCCAAAGGGCTGGTCGACATCGATGAGCGCCTGACCTCGCGCTTCGACGCCGGCCTGACGGTGGCCATCGAACCCCCCGAGCTTGAAATGCGGGTGGCGATCCTGATGCGCAAGGCCGAGCTCGAGGCCACCGTGATGCCCGAAGACGTGGCTTTCTTCGTCGCCAAGAACGTGCGCGCCAACGTGCGCGAGCTCGAAGGGGCGCTGCGCAAGATACTGGCTTACTCGCGCTTCAGTCAGAAGGAAATCAACATTCAGTTGGCGCGCGAGGCGCTGAAGGACCTGCTGTCCATCCAGAACCGTCAAGTCGGCGTCGAAAATATCCAGAAGACCGTGGCCGATTTCTACAAGATCAAGATCGCCGACATGTACAGCAAGAAGCGGCCCGCCAGCATCGCCCGGCCGCGCCAGATCGCGATGTACCTGGCCAAGGAAATGACGCAGAAGAGCCTTCCCGAGATCGGAGAATTGTTCGGTGGGCGCGACCACACCACGGTGTTGCATGCGGTCCGCAAGATCTCTGCGGAACGCCTGAAGAATACCGAACTGAACCAGCAGTTGCACGTTCTCGAACAGACCTTGAAGGGTTGACCAACGAATGGCCGTGCTGTCAAGCGGCAACGCTGGGGACAAGTTTTGAACAAGCTGCCATCTGTCCACAGGGCAAGGGCTGCTAGCCAAGTTGTTGTAGGGCCGACCGCTTGCAACCGAGGCCTGGCCACACATGGTTTTCCGGGACCTAACTGCTTGATGGAAAAGGCGAAAATAGCCTTGTCCACAGAAACCGCGACGCTCTACTAATACGACTAAGTTAAGAGGTTGACATGATTGTCTTGAAGGCAGCACAAGAAAAATTTCTCAGCGCCCTGCAATCGGTGGCGGGCATCGTCGAACGCCGCCACACGCTGCCGGTGTTGGCCAACGTGTTGATCCGCAAGACCGATGGCCACATCGAGTTCACGGCCAGCGACCTGGAGATCCAGGTTCGCACCAGCGCGGAGCTGGGCGGCGATGCGGGCCACTTCGCCACCACGGTGGGCGCGCGCAAGTTGATCGACATCCTGCGCTCGATGCCGAGCGACCAGATCGTCTCGCTCAGCGCCAGCCAGAACAAGCTGACGCTGCAGGGCGGCAAGAGCCGCTTCACGCTCCAGACCTTGCCGAGCGACGACTTCCCGCTGGTCCAGGAGGCGGCCGATTTCGGGCCCATGTTCAGTGTTCCGCAAAAGACCTTGAAGGCGTTGATCGACCAGGTTCACTTCGCGATGGCGGTGCACGATATTCGCTACTACCTCAACGGAATTTTGTTCGTCGCCGAGGGCAAGAGCCTGATCCTGGTGGCCACCGATGGCCACCGCCTGGCCCTGGCCCAGGCGACGCTGGAATTCGAGATTCCGAAACAGGAAGTGATCCTGCCGCGCAAGACGGTGCTGGAGTTGCAGCGCCTGTTGAAGGATGATGCCAAAGAGGACAAGGAGAACCCGGACGTGCCCACCAATGCGCCCATCGAGATGCGCTTTGCCGGCAACCAGGCCAAGTTCAGCTTCAGTGGCATGGAGTTCGTGACCAAGCTGGTCGAGGGCAAGTTCCCGGACTACAACCGGGTGATCCCGAAGAACCACAAGAACCATGTCACGCTGGGCCGCGCGCCACTGTTGGCCAGCCTGCAACGCGCCGCGATCCTCACCAGCGAAAAGTTCAAGGGCGTGCGCGTCAACATCGAGCCGGGCAGCCTGCGCATCGCGTCGAGCAACGCTGAGCAAGAAGAGGCCAAGGAAGAGTTGGAAATCGACTATTCCGGTGACAGCATCGAGATCGGCTTCAACGTGACCTACCTGATCGACGCGTTGAGCAACATGAACGTCGAGATGGTCAAGCTCGAGTTGCAAGACACCAATTCCAGCGCCTTGCTGACCGTGCCTGAGCAGGCCGGCTTCAAGTACGTCGTGATGCCGATGCGAATCTGAACGTGGAACGATCCACCCGCCACCGCACCGACATGGCCAGCCCGAACCGTGAGACCCCGACCTGATGAGCGAGCTTCCGAAGATCCCCGCCAACGACCCTTTGAGTGACGCCGGCAAAGCGGCAAAGTCAAGCCAGCATGCCGCCGACAGCGCGGCCTATGGCGAGGGCAGCATCCAGATCCTCGAAGGCCTGGAGGCGGTGCGCAAACGGCCCGGCATGTACATCGGCGACACCTCCGACGGCACCGGCCTGCACCACCTGGTGTTCGAGGTGGTGGACAACTCCATCGACGAGTCCCTGGCCGGTTATTGCGATGACATCGTCGTCACCATCCACAGCGACAACTCCATCAGCGTGACCGACAACGGCCGCGGCATTCCCACCGGCGTGAAGATGGACGACAAGCACGAGCCCAAGCGCTCGGCGGCCGAGATCGCGTTGACCGAATTGCACGCCGGCGGCAAGTTCAACCAGAACAGCTACAAGGTGTCGGGTGGCTTGCACGGTGTGGGCGTGAGTTGTGTGAACGGCCTGTCCAGATGGCTGCGCCTGACGGTGCGCCGTGATGGTCAGGCGCATTTCATGGAGTTCAAGCAAGGCATTCCGCAGGACCGTGTTGTCGAGCGGCGCGATGGCTTTGAGGTGTCGCCCATGAAGATCACCGGCGAGACCGAAAAGCGCGGCACCGAGGTGCATTTTTTGCCTGACCTGGAGATATTCTCCAACATCGATTTTCACTACGACATCATCGCCAAGAAGCTGCGCGAGCTGAGCTTCCTGAACAACGGCGTGAAGATTCGGCTGGTCGACGAGCGCAACAACAAGGAAGACACGTTTGCGTTTGCCGGCGGCGTGAAGGGCTTCGTCGAATTCATCAACACCGGCAAGAAGGTGCTGCACCCCACGATCTTCGGCGCCATCGGCGAAAAGCTCAGCGACCAGGGCACGACCATCACCACCGACGTGGCGATGCAGTGGAACGACGGCTACAGCGAGAACGTGCTGTGTTTCACCAACAACATTCCGCAGCGCGATGGCGGCACCCACCTGACGGGCCTGCGCGCGGCGATGACGCGCGTGATCAACAAGTACATCGAAGACAACGAGCTGGCCAAGAAGGCCAAGGTCGAAGTGAGCGGCGACGACATGCGTGAAGGCCTGTGCTGCGTGTTGAGCGTGAAGGTGCCCGAGCCCAAGTTCAGCAGCCAGACCAAGGACAAGCTGGTCAGCAGCGAAGTGCGCGGGCCGGTCGAAGACGTGGTGAGCAAGGCGCTGG
>JANORB010000193.1:0-2954 GCA_031415135.1 Methylibium sp. | reverse complement strand
CTCGGCCGCTTCGTAGAGTGATTTCGGGATCATCTGCAAGCCGGCCAGCAGGATCAGCGCCATGAACGAACTGGTCTTCCAGATGATGGTCAGGCAGATCGCCGCAAACGCCCAGTTCGGGCGCAGCAGCCACATCGCCGGCTCGCTTGGCGACGCGACCCGGCGCACCACGTCGTTGACGACGCCGTACTCGGTGTGGAAGAACCACGCGAAGATCAGCCCGGCAAAGGCCAGCGGCAGCGCCCACGGCAGCAGCAGCGCCAGCCGCACCGGCCACTTGCGCTTGAACGGCAGGTTGGCCAGCATCGCCAGGCCCAGGCCCACCACCAGCGCGCCGGGCACGGTGATCAGCGTGATGAGCACCGTGTTCTTGGTCGCGTTCCAGAAGTCGGCGTCCTTGAACACCAGCAGGTAGTTCTCGAAGCCGACGAACTTGATGCCGCCGCCACCCGACAGGCGCAGATCGTAGAAGCTGTTCCAGATCAGCTTGCCGATCGGGTAGACGACGATCAGCGCCAGCAGCAGGAAAGCCGGCGCGAGCAGCATGAAGCCGAGCGTCTTTTCGCTCGGGTCACGCCAACGGTCCAACACACTCACGCCGGACATGGCAGGCTCCCTTTCAGCGCATCACGCGAGTCAGCCGCGATTCGATCTCGGTCACGCCCTCGGCGGGCGTCTTGGTGCGCGCCAGCACCGCGCTGGTGGTGGTGCGGATGATGTCGCTCACCTGGCCGTAGTCCTTGCTCATCGGGCGGCTCTTGCCGGCGATGACGACGTTGGCGGCATCCTTGAACCAGGGCACGTTCTTCAGCACGTCGGCGTCGGTGTAGACGCTTTGGTAGGTGGCCAGCAACGAGCCCTCGACCGACAGGAACTTGCTCGACTCGGGGCTGGACAGGTGCTTGACCAGCCCGGCCGCGGCCGCCTTGTTCTTGCTGAACGCGCTGACCGCCCACTGCCAGCCGCCCACGCAGGTGGCGCTCTTGCCGCCGGCCATGGCCGGCAGCGGCATCACGCCGACCTTGCCCTTGACCTGCGAATCGGCGTCGTCCTTGAAGCGGTCCCAGGCAAAGCCCCAGTTGATGGCGAACACCACCTGGCCGGCCTTGAACTCGTTCACCGTGTCGGGCGTCTTGACCTCGGCCACGTTTTTCTTGATCACGCCGGCATCGACCATCGTGAGCCACTGCGTCAGGCCCTTGGTGGCGGCGGCCTTGTCGAGCGTCATCTTGCCGGCGGCGTCGTTGAAGTCCTTGCCCTGGCCCCAGTAAGGCAGCAAGAAGGTGCAGACCGCGCCTTCGATCGGCGCGCCCTGGATGCTCAGGCCCTGCAGGTTGGCGTTGCCCTCGGCCTTCTGGATCTTGCTGGCCGCAGTGGTCAGCTCGTCCCAGGTCTTGGGCTCCGCGACGCCGTGCTTTTCGAGCAAGTCCTTGCGGTAGTACATGAACATCGCGTCGGCGAAAGCCGGCATCGCGGCTATTTTGCCGTCCACCACGTTGGAGCTGGCATACACCGGCAGGTAGGGCTTCATCACGTCGGCCGGCTTGCCGAGGTAGGCGTCCAGCGGCTCGAGCCAACCGGCGCCGTAGTACTGCGCCGGGTTGACGATGTCGATCAGGTAGATGTCGATCGCCGGGTCCTTGGCGTTGAGCACCGTGCTCAGGTACTGGCGCTGCAGTTCGCTGGTGGCGCCGCCGGTCTCGATCTCGATCTTGAGGTTCGGGTTCTTGGCCTGGTACTGGTCGAACAGCTTGCGCATCAGGTCGGGGCGCTGGTTGGCGCCGCCGGAGAACACGCGCAGCGTGGTTTGCTGGGCGTATGCGGTGGTGGCCGAGGCCAGGCCGAGCACGAGGGCTGCGGCGCTGGACAGCAGGGTGAGGGAGGTACGACGCTTCATGAAAGTCTCCTTGGGTGGGATGGCGACAAGAAATCAGATCGCGGCGCCGCTGGCCGCATCGAACAAACGCAGGTGGCGCGGGTTCAGGTGGACGGACAAACGCGAACCCGGCGCTTCGCGGAACGACGCCGGGCAACGCGCGATCATTTCGGAGGCGCCGACTTTCAAAGTGGCCAGGGTCTCGGCCCCCAGCGGCTCGAGCAGCGACACTTCGGCGGGCAGCGCGATGTCGTCGGCGGCTTGCGGTGTGAGCGTGATGTTCTCGGGCCGCACGCCGAACTTGAGCTTGGCGGTGCTGCCCGCCCGCGCGGCCAGCGATGCCGGCACCATGATCTGCGCGCCGCCACCCAGGTCGGCTCGGCCGCCGGTCAAGGTGCAGTCCACCAGGTTCATCGCCGGCGCGCCGGTGAAGCCAGCGACGAACAGCGCGGCGGGCTGGTTGTAGATGATGTCGGGCGTGTCGTACTGCATCTTGCGGCCGGCGCTCAGCACCGCGATGCGATCGGCCATCGTCATCGCCTCGACCTGGTCGTGCGTGACGTAGATGATGGTCGCGCCCAGCCGCTGGTGCAGGCGCTTGATCTCGCTGCGCATCTCGCCGCGCAGCTGCGCGTCGAGGTTGCTCAGCGGCTCGTCGAACAAAAACACCTTGGGCTGGCGCACGATGGCCCGCCCGATCGCCACGCGCTGGCGCTGGCCGCCGGAGAGCTGGCCGGGCTTGCGTTCGAGCATGTGGTCGATGCGCAGCAGCTTGGCGGCGTCCATCACGCGGGTCTTGATTTCGCGCTCGTCGGTGCCGCGCAGGCGCAGGCCGAAGGCCATGTTGTCGTAGAGCGTCTTGTGCGGGTAGAGCGCGTAGTCCTGGAACACCATCGCGATGTCGCGGTGGCGCGGCGGCAGGTCGTTGACGACCTTGCCGTCGATGCGCACCTCGCCGCCGGAGATGGTCTCCAGCCCGGCGATCATGCGCAGCAGCGTGCTCTTGCCGCAGCCGCTGGGGCCGACGAAGACGACAAACTCGCCGTGGCGGATTTCCAGGTCAATGCCGTGGATGACC
>JANORB010000192.1:0-2176 GCA_031415135.1 Methylibium sp. | reverse complement strand
ATCGCCAGCGGCGCGCCATGGCGCGGCGCGGTGTGCAACCGCGCGAAAAACGGCTCGATGTACTGGGTCGACACCTTCATCGCCCCGTTCATGGACGCCGAGGGCCGGATTGAAAAGTACATCTCGATCCGCACCGACATCACCGCCAGCAAGGGCGCCGAACGCGAGTTGACGCGCGGCCGGCAACGCCTGGCCAACATCATCGAAGGCACCAACGCCGGCACCTGGGAATGGAACATCGAGACCGGCGAGACCGTGCTGAACGACCGCTGGGCGCAGATGATCGGCCACGAGCGCGCCGACATGGGCCGCACGACCATCGACATGTGGCGCGACCTCGCGCACCCCGACGATCTGCCCCGCTCGAAAGCACTGCTCAAGCGGCATTTCAGCGGCGAGTTGCCGGACTACGAATGCGAAGCCCGCATGCGCCACAAGGACGGTCACTGGGTCTGGGTGCTGACCCGCGGCAAGCTGTTCGGCCGCACCAAGGACGGCGCGCCACGCTGGATGGCGGGCACCCACATGGACATCACCGAGCGCAAGCAGGCCGAGGCCGCGCTGCGCGCCAGCCAGGCGTTTCTGGACAAGACCGGGCGCATCGGCGGCGTCGGCGGCTGGGCACTTGATCTCACGACACAAACCATCCTGTGGAGCGACCAGACCTGCCGCCTCCACGACGTCGAGATCGGCCATCGGCCCACGCTGGAGGAGGCCATCGGCTTCTACGCCCCCGAAGCGCGGCCGGTGTTGCAGCAGGCCGTCGCCGCCTGCATTGCCGGCGGCAGCGGCTGGGATCTGGAGCTGCCGTTCGTCACCGCCAAGGGCCGCTGCATCTGGGTCCGGGCGGTCGGCGAAGCCGAGTGTGTGGACGGCAAGCCGGTGCGGCTGCTGGGCGCCTTCCAGGACATCACCGCGCGGCGCGCGATGGAGGCCGAACTGCGCCGCAACAACGGGGTGATGACGAGCGTGCTCGACAACCTGCCCTGCGGCCTGAGCGTGTTCGATGCCGAGCTGAACCTGGTGGCGTCGAACCGGGAGTTCCGCCGCCTGCTCGACCTGCCGGACAGGCTGTTCGAGGCGCCATCGACCCGCTTCGAGGACATCATCCGCTACAACGCGGCGCGCGGCGAGTACGGCCCCGGCGATCCCGAGGCCACCGTCAAGGCCATCGTCGACCGCGCGCGCACACCGTCGCCGCAGCACCAGTTCGAGCGCGTCCGGCCCGATGGCACGCCGCTTGAAATTCGCGGCGCCCCGATGCCGATGGGCGGCTTCGTGACCACCTACACCGACATCAGCGCGCGCCGCCAGGCCGAGGCCGAGGTCCAGCGCAGCGCGCAGTTGCTGCGCGGCGCGATCGACGCCATCGACGAAGCCTTCGTGCTCTACGACCCGGACGACCGGCTGGTGTTCTGCAACGACAAGTACCGCAGCGTCTATGCGCTGTCGAGCGACCTGTTGGTGCCTGGCGCGCCCTTCGGCGAGATCGTGCGCCGCGGCGCCGAGCGGGGCCAGATCCCGGCGGCCATCGGCCGGGTCGACGACTGGGTGGCCGAGCGGCTGGCCGCGCACCGTGCCGGCACCAGCACCCAGGTGCAGGGACTCGACGGCGGGCGCAGCCTGCGCGTCATCGACCGCCGCATGGCCGACGGCCACACCGTGGGCTTTCGCGTCGACATCACCGAGATGGTGCGCGCCACCGAGGCTGCGCAGGCGGCGTCCAAGTCCAAGAGCCAGTTCCTGGCCAACATGAGCCACGAAATCCGCACCCCGATGAACGCCATCCTGGGCATGCTGGCGCTGCTGCGCAAGACCGATCTGTCGACCCGGCAGGCCGATTACGCCAGCAAGACCGAAGGCGCCGCGCGCTCACTGCTGGGCCTGCTCAACGACATCCTGGACTTCTCCAAGGTCGAGGCGGGCAAGATGGAGCTCGACCCGCACCCGTTCCGCATCGACCAGCTGATGCGCGACCTGTCGGTCATCCTGTCGGCCAACATCGGGCCGAAGCCGGTCGAGGTGCTGTTCGACATCGACCCCGCGCTGCCGCGCCACCTGGTGGGCGATGCGATGCGGCTGCAGCAGGTGCTGATCAACCTGGGTGGCAACGCGATCAAGTTCACCACCGAAGGCGAGGTGGTGGTGGCGGTGGTGGTGGTGGCGCGCGACGCCA
>JANORB010000191.1:0-6459 GCA_031415135.1 Methylibium sp. | reverse complement strand
TTGACGTCGGCGGGCAGCTCGATCGGGGTCTTCCACTTCTGCCGGCCGGTGGCCGAGTCGATCGCGATGGTGTGCGAATGCGAGGTCACGTACATCATGCCGCCGATCACCAGCGGCTGGCTCGACGCGTTGGCCGAGTTGTCCAGGCTCAGGTTCCACACGGGAACGAGCTTCTTGATGTTGCTGGCGCTAATCTGCTTCAACGGCGAGTGCCGTTGCTGGCCCCAGCCCATGCCGTAGGTGGTCACGTCGCCGGGCGTGGCGGCGTCATTGCGCAAGTCGGCCAGCGTCTGCGCCGTGCCGGCGCCAGCGCTCAGCGCGAGCAGCAGCGCCAGCGCTCCTCGGGTGATGGAACGGGTCATGGTGTCTCCTCGTTGTCTTGTGAATGCCGAAGGCATGGTGTATCGACCGGCGCGGCGCGGCGCGGCGCGGCGCGAGAGCGCGGAAGTTAGCCCCTGGCCCGCGCTTCGCCAATTCGGGTACTTTCCCTAGGCCCTGAATGTTCCGATTCAGCACAAATTCAACGCTTGTCCCCCAGCACTCCGTGACGAATCAAAGTGAAGCCATGACATGACCGCCGCCCACCTCCACGCGCCCATGCTGGCGCAGCCGTTTTTCTCGACACCGCAGCAGCGCCTGGCGCTGGCGCGCCAGCGCTATTTCGAAGAAGGTGTGCGGCCTTCGGGCCTGGTCAGCGAGAGCGTCATCCAATCGTGGGCGCGCTGCCTGCAGGCCAAGCGCAGCCCGCATGAGGCGGTGGCCTTCAACCCGGTCACCGCCAGCCGGGTTCATTCGGCGCTGGCGCGCAGCCGCCTGCTGCTGGAGGCCGCCGCCACCGAGTTGAGCCAGCTCGAATCCACCCTGGCGGGCACCGGCTGCAGCGCCATCCTGACCGACCCGCATGGCGTCGTGGTGCATGCCACCCGTTGCGCGCCGAACGCCGAGCACGTGCTGATGCCGCTGGCCAGCCGCATCGGTGTGTGCCTGGCCGAAGACAGCGTCGGCACCAACGCGCCCGGCGTGACGGCGCACACCGGCCAGGCCAGCCTGGTGCTGGGGGCCGAGCATTTTTTCGGCTGCGTTCAGGTGATGCATTGCGCGGCCGCGCCGATCCGCGACGTGCGCGGGCAGGTGGCCGGCGTGCTGGACTTGTCGAGCGAATCGAGGCCGTTCGGCTTCGACGCGGCGGCGGTCGTCGGGCTGTACGCCACGGCGATCGAAAACCGGCTGTTGCGCGCGCAGTCGCAGCAACACATCGTGGTGCATTTCCAGACCGCGCCGAGCCTGCTGGGCACGCCGATGGAGGCGCTCGCGGGCGTCTCCAGCGACGGCCGGCTGGCGTGGCTCAACCACGCCGCCACCCGGTTGCTGGGCCGGCCGCAGTTGGGCGCCGACCGGCTGGCGGATGACGTTTTCGGCATCACCTTGACCGGCCTGAGCGCACTGACCCGCCGCGCCGATGCGTCGCCGCACCGGCTGCCCAACGGGCTCAATGTGTGGCTGATCGCGCGCATGCAGGCGCCCGATGGCGTCGGCCCATCGTTCAGCTTGCGCGGCGCGCCGGAGCTGACCACCCCCAGCGCCGGCGGCCACGCCACGGCCGCGGCCGCTCCCGGGCACGCGCCGTCCAGCCGGCCCGAACCTCACGCCGGCGCCACCTTGCGCACCGCCGGCCGCCAGCTGATCGAGCAGACCCTGGCCGAGTGCGGCGGCAACGTGTCGAGGACGGCGCGCAAGCTCGGTGTTTCGCGCGGGCTGGTGTACCGGCACGTCAAGCAGGCCGGGCCGGGCTGAACCACCGCTGCGGGCCGCGGCGAGGGCGCTCGAAGCGGCGCCGATAATGCCGCCCATGCATGTGTTTCGCGGCACCCGCCATCCCCAGGTCGCGCCGGCCTGCGCGCTGACCATCGGCAATTTCGACGGTGTGCACCGCGGCCACCAGGCGATGCTGGCGCTGCTGCGCTCGGAGGCCCAGCACCGCGGCCTGCCGTCGTGCGTGATGACGTTCGAGCCGCATCCGCGCGACTACTTCGCGCGCCTGGCCGGCAAGCCCGGCCTCGCGCCGGCCCGCATCGCCACGCTGCGCGACAAGCTCGCCGAGCTGGAACGCTGCGGCATCGACCAGGCCGTGGTGCTGCGCTTCGACGCCGCCTTTGCCGCCCAGCCGCCGCAGGCGTTCATCGACGACGTGCTGGTGCGCGGGCTGGGGGCGCGCTACGTGCTGGTCGGCGACGACTTTCGCTTCGGCGCCCGGCGCGCCGGCGACTACGCGATGCTCGACGCCGCCGGCCAGGCCCGGGGCTTCGACGTGGCGCGCATGCTGAGCTACGAGGTGCGCGGCGCGCGCGTGTCGAGCTCGGCCGTGCGCGCCGCGCTGGCCAGCGGCGACATGGCGCAGGCCAGCACGCTGCTGGGCCGGCCCTACAGCATCAGCGGCCATGTGCAACACGGCCGCAAGCTCGGGCGCGAGCTGGGCTTCAAGACCTTGAACCTGGGCTTCGCCCACCCCAAGCCGGCGGCGATGGGCATCTTCGTCGTGCGTGTGAACGGGCTGGCGGGCCGGCCGCTGCGCGGTGTGGCGAGCCTGGGCGTGCGGCCCACGGTGGAAGCCGCGGGGCGGGTGCTGCTGGAAACACATTGCTTCGACTGGCCCGAATCGCTGGGCCCGGAAGGCGGCTACGGCCGCTGCGTGCAGGTGGAGCTGCTGCACAAGCTGCACGACGAGCTGCGCTACGACGGCCTGGCCGAATTGCGCCGTGGCATCGCGCGCGACCAAGAGGCCGCGCTGGACTGGTTCAACGCGCGCGCTGCTGGAGCAGGCCGCTAGAATCGCGCGCATGGCCTCGTCCCACATGCTTCCCCCGGCTCAGCGCGGCCACACCGCCACCGGCCGCCAGACCACGCGCGACCGAATTTGACGCGCAGCGCGGCACACCGGGCCGAGTGACCCGCGTGGGCTGCGTCCCGCCCCGCGCCGGCCCGACCTCACGCGGCGCTGGCCTTCAGAAATTGGGTTCCTGTCATGGCGGGGCCCGCGCTTTCCGAGAACGAGCATGTCCACCGACTCCAATCCTTCTTCCGCTGTCGCGCCCACCGACTACCGCGCCACGCTGAACCTGCCCGACACGCCGTTCCCGATGCGCGGCGACCTGCCCAGGCGCGAGCCGGGCTGGGTCAAAGAGTGGAGCGACCAGGGCGTCTACCAGCGCCTGCGCGAAGCCCGCCACGGCCAGCCGCGCTTCGTGCTGCACGACGGCCCGCCGTATGCCAACGGCGCGCTGCACGTGGGCCACGCGGCCAACAAGATCCTGAAAGACATGATCGTCAAGGCGCGCCAGCTGGCGGGCTTCGATGCGCTGTACACACCGGGCTGGGACTGCCACGGTTTGCCGATCGAAAACCAGATCGAGAAGACCTTCGGCCGCAACCTGAGCCGCGCCGAGATGCAGGCCAGGAGCCGCGCCTACGCGACCGAGCAGATCGCGCAGCAGATGGCCGACTTCAAGCGCCTGGGCGTGCTGGGCGACTGGGACCACCCGTACCGCACGATGGACTTCGGCAACGAGGCGACCGAACTTCGGGCGCTGAAGAAGGTCATGCAGCGCGGGTTTGTGTATCGCGGCCTGAAGCCGGTGTACTGGTGCTTTGATTGCGGCTCGTCGCTGGCCGAGTTGGAGATCGAGTACGCCGACAAAAAATCGCACACGGTCGATGTGGGCTTCTTGAGTGCCGAACCGGACAAGCTCGCGGCGGCGTTCGGCCTGCCGGCATTGGACAAGCAGGCGTTTGCCGTCATCTGGACCACCACCGCGTGGACCTTGCCGGCCAACCAGGCGCTGAACCTGAACCCGGCGCTGGAATATTCGCTGGTCGACACCGAACGTGGCCTGTTGCTGCTGGCCAGCGCGCTGGTCGACAAGTGCCTGGCGCGCTACCAGCTCACTGGCACGGTGCTGGCCACGACCCTGGGCAAGAACCTCGCCGGGCTGAACTTCCACCACCCGCTGGCCCATGTGAACGAGGGCTACAAGCGCCTGTCGCCCATCTACCTGGCCGACTACGCCACCGCCGACGATGGCACCGGCATCGTGCACTCGTCGCCCGCCTACGGTGTGGACGACTTCAACTCGTGCCGCGCGCACGGCATGCAGGTCGACGACATCCTGAACCCGGTGCAAGGCAATGGTTCGTATGACGCTGCGCTGCCGCTGTTCGGCGGCATGAACATCTGGAAAGCCTCGCCGGTCATCATCGACGCGCTGCGCGATGCCGGGCGCCTGTTCAACACCGACACCCTGCAGCACAGCTACCCGCACTGCTGGCGCCACAAGACGCCGGTGATCTACCGCGCCGCGGCGCAGTGGTTCGTGCGCATGGACGAAGCCGACGGGTCGAACTCGGGGGTGTTCACCTCCGAGGCGCCGGCCCGGACGCTGCGCCAGACCGCGCTGGACGCCATCGCGGCGACGAACTTCTACCCCGAAAACGGCCGCGCCCGCCTGCGCGACATGATCGCCACCCGGCCCGACTGGTGCATCAGCCGGCAGCGCAACTGGGGCGTGCCGCTGCCGTTTTTCCTGCACAAGGACAGCGGCGAGCTGCACCCCGACACGCTGGCGCTGATCGACCGCGCCGCGGCCCTCATCGAAGGCGGCGGCGTGGAAGCGTGGTCGCGCCTGAGTGCGCAAGACGTGCTGGGCGGTGCCGGCGAAGACTCGGCGCAGCACTACACCAAGAGCAACGACATCCTGGACGTGTGGTTCGACTCGGGCTCGACCTTCTTCCATGTCTTGAATTCGACCTTGGGCAGCCACCCCGGCGCGGCCACCAGCGCCGACATCTCCAACCCCGAGGCCGACCTGTACCTCGAAGGCCATGACCAGCACCGCGGCTGGTTTCACTCGTCGCTGCTGATCGCCTGCGCGATGGAAGGCCGCGCGCCCTACCGCGGCCTGCTGACGCACGGCTTCACGGTCGATGGCGCCGGCCGCAAGATGAGCAAGAGCCTGGGCAACTACATGCCGCTGGCCGAATCGGCGGACAAATACGGCGCTGAAATCCTGCGCCTGTGGTGCGCTTCCACCGACTACTCGGGCGACCTGGGCATCGACGCCAAGATCCTCGCGCGCGTGGTGGACTCGTACCGGCGCATCCGCAACACCTTGCGCTTCTTGCTGGCCAACACCAACGACTTCGATGCTGTCAAGGATGCCGTGCTGCTGAAGGACATGCTGGAGATCGACCGCTATGCGCTGGCGCGCGCCGCGCAGTTGCAGGCCGAGATCGTCGGCACGTTCGATGCCTCGGCCGGTGTGTTCAAGGGCGGCCACTACGGCGCCTGCGAGTTCCACCCGGTGGTGAGCAAACTGCAGAACTATTGCAGCGAAGACCTGGGCGCGTTCTACCTCGACATCCTGAAAGACCGCCTGTACACCAGCGCGCCCCAGTCGCTCGCGCGCCGCTCGGCGCAGACCGCCCTGTGGCACATCACGCACGCGATGCTGCGCTGGATGGCGCCGTTTTTGAGCTTCACGGCGGAGGAGGCGTGGAAGGTGCTCGGCAATGCAGATTCGATCTTCACAGAAACCTATGTTGACGCGACCACCTGGGCTAGTGAAATGGCGCTGGAAGAGTCGCTTCGCCTACGAGCGGTGCGCGATATCGTCTTGCGCGAGTTGGAAACCATTCGCACCAAGGGCGAGATTGGTTCGTCACTCCAAGCCGAAGTCACGCTTTGGGCAGAAGGTGGTTCGCTCAAGGCATTGCAGGCAAATGGCAACGAGCTGAAGTTCGTGTTGATCACTTCGAAGGCCGAAGTACGACCGTATGTCGAGTCCGAAGTCTTGGCCTCTGGCGCTAGCGGACCTCATTCGATCGGCGCACCGCCCTCGGATTCAAGCGGACGCGGACTCGGCTTCCGAGGGCTGTTGTGGGTCAAGGTAAGTCCGAGCAGAGGAACCAAATGCGAGCGCTGCTGGCACTACCGCGGCGACGTCGGCCACGAGCCCGCACATCCCACCCTCTGCGGCCGCTGCACGAGCAATTTGTACGGTGAAGGCGAACGCCGTACAGTGGCGTGAGTCACCGCGTTTCCTTGGAGCTGAGCATGGACCGCCCGCCTGAATTCGATTCGCTTTTCAAGTTGCCCGCCGAACAGCGCCGTTGGCTGGCGCAAGAGCTGTGGGACAGCGTCGAAGAAGACGAAGTCGCGCCTTTGCCTATCCCGCAATGGCAGGTGGATGAACTTCGGCGGCGGTACGAAAAATACCGCTCTGGCGAAAGCAAGACGCTCACCTGGGAGGAAGTGAAACGAATGACGGCTGAGAGAGTGAGAGTTTTTCTGCCGCGACCGTACTTGCTCCCTCGCCCCTTTGGGGAGAGGGTTGGGGTGAGGGGCTGCGCCGGGCACGATGGTGTTTTGCGAGCCCTCACCCCCACCCTCTCCCAGAGGGCGAGGGA
>JANORB010000190.1:0-17455 GCA_031415135.1 Methylibium sp. | reverse complement strand
CGCTCGACCGTGGCGATGCTCGTCTTCTCGTCGAGCAGCTCGTAGATTTCGCCAATCGGGCCCAGGCCCAGGCCCACGGCCGAAAAGCGGAGGTCGGTTCCGTTGCGGGTCTTGAAGGTGCGCGTTTTCATGCTTGTCTCCTGCCTCGAATGATGGTCCATGCACCGGTCTTGCCCGGCACCCTCGCGTCACACCGGTTGTGCATAACGCGAGGCCATTGTAGAAACGGCGCCACCGCGACCTGAGACTGCCCCGATGAAATCCCTCCTGCTCGGCATCGACATCGGCACCTACAGCAGCAAGGCCGCGCTGGTCACTCCGGCGGGCGAGGTGCTGCGCACCGCCGCCGTGCCGCACGGCATCGCCACGCCCGCGCCGGGCCATGTCGAGCAGGACGCCGACGCCGTCTGGTGGCACGACGCCTGCGCGCTGTGCCGGCAGCTGCTCGACGGCGCGCCCTTTCACGGCAGCGACGTGGCAGCCGTCGCCGTCAGCGCCATCGGCCCGTGCCTGCTGCCGCTGGACGAGGCGGGCCGCCCGCTGCGCCCCGGCATCCTCTACGGTGTGGACGTGCGCGCCGCCGAGCAGATCGCCGAGCTCGACGCGTTGATCGGCCGCGACACGATCCAGCGCTTTTCGCTGATGAGCCTGACCAGCCAGGCCATCGGCCCGAAGATCCGCTGGTTGCGCCAACACGAGCCCCAGGTGTGGCGCCGCACGAAGCGGCTGACGACCGCGAGCGCCTACCTGGTGTGGCGCCTGTGCGGGGAGCACCGCATCGACCGCCACACCGCCAGCCACTTCATGCCGCTGTACAACCCGCGCACCGGCGAATGGGACGAACGCTTTGCGGAGCACGTCGCGCCGCTGTCGATGCTGCCCGCGCCGGGCTGGAGCGACGAGGTTGCCGGCAGCGTCACACGCGCCGGCGCGCAGGCCACCGGGCTGGCCTTCGGCACGCCGGTGGCCGTCGGCGCGGTCGATGCGCTGAGCGAGGCGATCAGCGTCGGCGTGACCCGCCCGGGCGACCTGATGATCATGTACGGCAGCACCACCTTCTTCATCCTCGTGCAGTCCGCGCCGACGCCCGACGAGCGCGTGTGGACGGTGGCCGGCGCCTGCCCCGGGCAGTTCAACCTCGCCGCAGGCATGAGCACCACCGGCAGCCTGACGCGCTGGTTCCAGGACCAGCTGGCGCGCGACCTGCCGGACGGTGACGCCAGCGCGCTGTTCGATGCGGCTGCGCGCGTGGCGCCGGGTGCGGGCGGCCTGGTCTTCCTGCCTTACTTCAGCGGCGAGCGCACGCCGCTGAACGACCCGCTGGCGCGCGGTGTGGTGGCCGGACTGAGCCTGGCGCACACGCGCGATCAGCTGTTCCGCGCGATCCTCGAAGGCGTCGCTTGCGGGGTGCGGCACAACCTGGAGACGCTGGCGCAGCTCGGTGCGCACGCCAATCGCGTTGTCGCCGTGGGCGGCGGCGCGCAGACCGACACCTGGCTGCAGATCGTCTCCGACGTGTCGGGGCTGCGCCAGGAAGTCCCGGCGATCACGCTCGGCGCCTGCTACGGCGACGCGTTCCTGGCCGGCTGCGCGGCCGGGCTGCTGCGGCGCGACCAGATCACCGAGTGGGTGAAGCCGGGCCGCTTCATCGAGCCCGATGCGGCGCTGCGCCCGACCTACGACACCTTGTACGCCGACTACCGCGACCTGTACCAGGATTCGCGCCGGGTCGTGCACCGCCTCGCCAGCCGGCACGCAACGCGATAGCATGAACCCGCCGCCGCCTGCCACGGCACTGCGTCAACGGAGGATCGATCCATGAACAAGCTCGGTGTCCATGCCCTGGTCTGGGTCGGTGGCTGGAGCCACGAGGAATGCGAGCGCGCGATCGCGCAAACGGCCGAGATCGGCTTCGACCTGATCGAGATCCCCGCGCTGGACCCGTCGTCGATCGACACCGCCTTCACCGCCAAGATGCTCGACCGCTACAAGCTCGGCACGACGTTGTCCCTGGGCCTGGACGCGGCCACCGACATCTCGTCGGGCGACCGCGACAAGCAGGCGCGCGGCGAGGCCCGGCTGATGCAGGTGCTGGCGGTGGCGCGCGACGTCGGCGCCACGCACGTGTGCGGCATCCTGTACTCCGCGTTCCAGAAGTACTTCGAGCCGCCCACCCCGGCCGGCATCGCCGGCTCGGTCGAGGTGCTGCGGCGGGTCGGCGAGAAGGCGGCGCAACACGGCATCACGATCGGCCTGGAGGTCGTCAACCGCTATGAAAGCAACCTGCTGAACACGGCGGCGCAGGCGGTCGCGTTCGCCCGCCGCGTGGCCCTGCCCAACGTCAAGGTGCACCTGGACACGTACCACATGAACATCGAGGAAGCCGACCTGGAATCGGCGCTGATCGACAGCGGTGACATGCTCGGCTACGTCCACATCGGCGAATCGGGGCGCGGCTACCTGGGCGCCGGCAACATCGACTTCGACCGCGTCTTCCGCGGCCTGGCCAAGGCCGGCTACTCAGGCCCGATCACCTTCGAGTCGTTCTCGTCGGCGGTGGTCAACCCACAGTTGTCGGGCATCCTCGCCATCTGGCGCAACCTGTGGGAAGACAGCGCCGACCTCGCGCGGCACGCCAAGGGCTTCATCGAGCACGGGCTCAAGGCGGCGACAGAAGCCCACGCGCGGTCCGCGAGCACAGGCTGAACCTGCGCGGCGCGAGCCGCCGACCGAAAAGGGAAAACGCGATTGGCGCCCCGCGACGACCTCACTATATTCGCCGCACTGCGTGCATTTCGCGCGCCTGGGAGAGTTGAATGGCCACCATCGTCGCGTCGCTGCTTTCCAGAACCCTTGCGATGCGTGCATCGCCACCCGCCCGAAGCCGGTGGCTGCGTGGCGGCGCTTCGATGCTCGCGGTCGGGGCGGTGCTGGCGACCAGTGGAGGCGCTGCGGCAGCCGGGCCGGTGCAGCCCGACTTCGGCCCGAACGTGCTGGTTTTCGACCCCGCCATGCCGCTGAGCGAGATCAAGGCCAAGGTCGATGCGATCGCCAGCCAGCAGTTGGCCAACGAGTTCGGGCCGCAGCGCTACGCATTGCTGTTCAAGCCCGGAACCTACGGCTCGGCCGCCGCGCCGCTCAACTTCCAGGTCGGCTACTACACCGCGGTGGCGGGTCTTGGCAGGTCGCCAACCGACGTCGTCATCAACGGGTCCGTCAACGTCTACAACCGGTGCAGGAACGGCACCTGCTTCGCGCTCGACAACTTCTGGCGGTCGATGTCGAACCTCACCATCAACGTGTCCGATCCCGTGGGCGCCGGCTGTTACGCGGGCAACTTCTGGGCCGTTTCGCAGGCCGCGCCGATGCGGCGGGTCAACATCACCGGCGGCAACCTCACGCTGATGGACTACTGCACCGGCCCGTCCTTTGCCAGCGGCGGCTTCATTGCCGACTCGCAGGCGGGCTTGGTCATCAACGGGTCGCAGCAGCAATTCCTGATCCGCGACAGCAGCGTCGGCAGCTGGACCAACGGTGTGTGGAACCAGGTGTTCTCCGGCGTCGTGGGCGCCCCGGCCCCGTGCTTCCCAGCGCAGGCATCCTGCGGCGGGCCGTACACCACGCTGGCGGCCAGCCCGCTGACACGCGAGGCGCCCTATCTCTATGTGGACGCGCTCGGGGACTACAAGGTCTTCGTCCCCTCGGCGCGACGCAACTCCAGCGGCACCACCTGGGCCGCCGGACCGACACGGGGCGAATCGATCCCGATCGAGGACTTCTTCGTCGCCAGGCCAACCGACGACGTCCAGGCCATCAACAACGCGCTGTCGCGCGGAAAGAACCTGATCTTCACCCCGGGCATCTATGCCGTCGACAAGACGATCAAGGTCAAGCGCGCAAAAACCGTGGTTCTCGGCCTGGGCCTGCCGTCGCTCGTGCCGCGGAACGGCGTGATTGCCATGACGGTGGCCGATGTCCCGAGCGTCGGGATCGCCGGGCTCGTCTTCGATGCCGGCCCGGTGAACTCGCCGCTGCTGCTGCAGGTCGGCACGCGCCACGCCCACAAGAGCGACCCAGACGAACCGACGGCGCTGCACGACGTGTTCTTCCGCATCGGCGGCCCTGCGGCGGGCAAGGCGACGGTCAGCCTGGAGGTCAACAGCGACAACGTCATCCTCGACGACATCTGGGCCTGGCGCGCCGACCATGGCAACGGCGTGGGCTGGACCGTCAACACCGCTGACACCGGCGTCATCATCAACGGCGACAACGTCACTGCTTACGGCCTGTTTGTCGAGCACTACCAGAAGTACAACGCCATCTGGAACGGCAACGACGGCCAGGTCATCTTCTTCCAGAACGAGATGCCCTACGACCCGCCCAGCCAGGCGGCCTGGATGGCGGCACCGGGCGTTTTCGGCTGGGCGGCGCTGAAACTGACCGACAAGGTCAAGCGCTTCAGCGGCCACGGCATGGGCAGCTACAGCTTCTTCAACCAGGGCCTGGACATCTATGCGTCCAACGCGTTCGAGGTTCCCGTCAGCCTGGCGCCGTCCAGCCTCAACAACCTGCTCACGATCTTTCTCGATCCAAGCATAGGCAGGGGCGGCATCCTGAACGTGATCAACGGCATCGGCGGGCCATCGACGATCTCGAATCCGAGTGTCCCGGTCACGGTCCAGAGCTACCCGTAGGCGGCCGCGAGGGCAAAAACCTGGCGTCACTCGAAAGCGGCCAGCGCCGCCGGCAACGCGGCCTTGGCGTCGGCGCCGCAGCCGCGCTGAGGTTCGGCCGCGGGCTCAGCTCGGCGGCCCACCCCGCTTGACCAGCCCGCCGAAGCCGCGCTGCGGGTCATAGCCCCAGCACGCGAGGCCGAAGAACAGCGCCAGGCAGCCCAGCACCACGTATGGCGCCAGGCCGGGGTCTTTGCCGTACAGCGCAAAGCGGATCCACTCGATCGCATGCGTGAACGGGTTGAACCGCGCCAGCTGGTACACCCACTCGGCGCCCGACTCCTGCAGCTTCCACAGCGGGTACAGCGCGGTGGACATGAAGTACATCGGGAAGATCACGAAGTTCATCGTGCCGGCAAAATTTTCGAGCTGCTTGATGTGCACCGACAGCAGCAGGCCCAAAGCGCCCAGCATCAGCGCGCCGCACACCAGCGCGAACAGCGCATGCAGGCCGGCGAGCGACAGCACCGGCAGCGTGGTGCCGATCAGGGCGGCCACCACCACGAAGGCCAGCGCCTGCAGCACCGACAGCAGCGCCGTGGCGCACAGCTTGGAAAACAGCAGCCAGGGGCGCGGCAGCGGCGCGGTGAGCAGCAGCCGCATCAGCCCCATTTCGCGGTCGTACACCATCGCCAGGCTGGACTGCATGCCGTTGAACAGCAGCACCATGCCGACCAGGCCGGGGGCGATGTAGACGTCGTAGGGAATGTAGGTGTCGTAAGGCTCGACGATGGCGATGCCGAACACGTTGCGAAAGCCCGCCGCGAACACCGCCAGCCACAGCAGCGGCCGCACCAGCGCCGAGACCAGCCGGCCGGTTTGCTGCGAGAACTTGAACAGCTCGCGCATCACGATGGCCTGCAGCGCCTGCAGGGCGTGTGGAATGAGGCCCCTGCGTCCGGCGGATACGCCGGCCGGTCCCCCGAGGGGAGGCGGGCCGGCTTGGGGCGGCCCGGCGCCCGGCCCGCGGTCGCCGCTCATCGCGCCGCCTTGCAGAGTTTTTCCGGCGCATCGGCGCCGAGCGTGTCGAGCACGTTGCTCGGGTGCAGCAGCCCGTCGATCGGCGCCTGCCCAATCACGCCCTGGCCGTCGGTCAGCAGCAGCGGCTGGCGCAGCTGGCCGTCCCAGGGGCGAAAGCTCAGCGGCGCGCCCTTGGTGCCGTCCAGCGGCGTTGTCGCCAGCGCCTGCGCCCAGGCCGCCGCCGGGCCCTTGGGCGCCGCAATCGCGATGCTCACCAGCACCTTGCCGGCCATCCACGCCGACCAGTCGTGCGCGTTCATCGGCCGCTTGTGCGCCTTGGCAAAACGGCGCGACACCTGCGGCGCGCCGAAGCGCTCGAACTGCGCGTGCCAGGCCAGCGCCACCAGCCCGGCGTCGCCCACCACGGGGCGCGGCAGCACCGTGCGGTAGGGCAGCGCGCGGGCGAACTCGGCATCGCTGTCGACCACCCACACCGCGTCGTAAGCGCTGCCCGAGGTCAGCAGCAGCGGGTTGGCCAGGTCGCGCTCGCGCGGGTCGGCCGACAGCTTGAACGGCTTGCTGGCCACCAGCGTCAGGCCGTAGCGCTTGATCGAAGCCTGCGCGGTGGCGGCGCGCAACGCGTCCTGCGGGCTGGGGCCGACCAGCAGCAGCAGCTTGCTCCATTTGCGCGCCACCAGCGCCTGCGCCAAGGCGTCGGCGCGCATGCGCTCGCTCGGGATCAGGTGATAGAGCCGGGCCCGGCAGTCCTGCTGGCGCAGGCTGTCGGCGGCGTCGCTCAGGTTGAGCACCGGCACTTTCACGGCATCGGCAATCGCCAACGTCCAGGCCGCTGGCAGGTCGGTCAGCAGCACCGCCGCGCCGGCTTTTTCAGCGGCGATCGCCGCCGCGCGCGCAGCCTCCAGCGACCGCGCGGCCTGGTTCGTCAGGCTGACGCCGACACCCGCCGCGTCCAGCTCGAACTGGCTCTCGTCGACGGCCACCGTCAGGCCGTCGGCCAGCGGCCCGCCGGGGTGGCCGAGGTAGGCCCGCTCGACGCGCGAGCGTTCCATGCGCGCGTCGTCTTCCGGCACGATCAAGGTGGCCTTCAGCGTGACCGCCGGCGCTGCCATGGCCGCGTGGGCCGCGCACAGCAGCGCCACACCGAAGCCTGCCCGCAGCGAGCTCATTCGACGATCACCAGGCCGTAAGGCACGCGCCCGACCGGAATGCTCTTGATCGCCTTGGCCGCGGCCACGTCGACCACCGTCACGTCGTCGCTCATGCCGTTGACCACCCACAGCCGCGCCTCGGCCTTGTCGAGCGTGACGTTCCAGGCCCGCTTGCCCACCAGCACCAGGCTCAACACCTTGCGCGCCGCCACGTCGACGAAAGCCACGTGGTTGGCCTTGCCCAGCGCGACGAAGGCGCGCTTGCCGTCGCGCGACATCTGGATGCCCACCGGCGTGATGTCCTCGGCGCGCGCGCCCTTGACCTCGAACTTCAGCGTGGCGATCACGCTGTGGTCGGCGGTGGCCACGATGGTCACGCTGGCGTCCAGCTCGTTGGTGACCCACAGCTCGCGGCCGTCGGGCGTGAGCGCCATGCGGCGCGGGCGCTTGCCGACCTTGATGTTTTTCACCACCTTGGCCGTGGCCGTGTCGATCACATGCACCAGGCTCGCCACCTCGGAGGTCACGTACAGCGTCTTGCCGTCGGCGCTGACCTTCACGCCTTCGGGCTCCTTGCCCACCTTGACGGACTTGAGCTTCTTGCCGCTGGCGGCGTCGATGAAGCTGGCCTCGCCTTCGTCTTCGTTGGAGACATAGAGCGTCTTACCGTCGGGCGAGATGTCGAACGCCTCGGGCTCGGCACCGAGCGGAATGCGGCGCAGCGATTTGCCGCTGGCCGGGTCGATCACGTCGGCGGCGTTCGAGTCGGTGCAGGCCACCATGATGTTGCCGTCCGGCATGCGCTGCACATGGCGCCCGCGCTTGCAGGTCGGCAGCGTGCCCTTGACCGCCAGCGTGGCCGTGTCGATCAAGGTCAGCGCGTCGTCTTTTTCACTCGACACGTAGGCCGTGCCTTGGGCCATGGCCGCCGCGCCGCTGGCACAGAGGGCGATGCCCAGAAGGGTCTTGGGGAGTGCGGGCATGCGTTGTCTTCCTGAGATGAGTCTCGATTTGCAGCTAACTGGTGCGCTTGATGAAGCCCGCTTCGAGCGTGGCTTCACCCAACGCCAGTGTCACCTCGGCCGGTGTGCCGTCGGCCAGCAGCGCGCCCTTGTGCAACACCAGCACCCGGTCGGCGCCCTCGGCCTCTTCGACCCAGTGGGTCGCCCACAGCACGCACACGCCGCGCTCGCGCACGTCGGCGCGCAGCGCGGCCAGCAGGTCCTGGCGCGACTTCGGGTCCAGCCCGACCGTGGCCTCGTCCATCAGCAACACCGCCGGCTGGTGCAGGTTGGCGCGCACCAGTTCCACCTTGCGCCGGTTGCCGCCGGACAGTT
This sequence comes from Methylibium sp., assembly GCA_031415135.1. Taxonomy (GTDB): domain Bacteria; phylum Pseudomonadota; class Gammaproteobacteria; order Burkholderiales; family Burkholderiaceae_C; genus LGRD01. The sequence goes on along the minus strand of JANORB010000190.1, from coordinate 9,256 downwards.
CACGCACCTTGCGGTTCAAGTCGGCCTCCACCCCGAGCCGCGCACAATCGGCCGCGATGCGCTGGTGCGCCAACGCGCGCGGCAGCCCTTGCAGGTCGGCCTGGAACAGCAGGTTGCGCAGGATGCTCAGGTCCAGGTCGAGCGAGATCTGCTGGAACACCACGCCGATTTGGCGCAGCGCCAAGGTCGGCGCGTGGCGCAGCGAATGGCCGGCGACCTCGACCTCGCCTTCGTCGGCCGCGAAAAGCCCCGTCAGCACCTGGAACAGCGTTGACTTGCCCGCGCCGTTGGGCCCCAGCAGCGCCACGAACTGGCCCGCCGGCAAGGCCAATGACAAGGCCTTCAACGCCGGGCGTTCGCCGTAGCGCTTGGTCAGACCAGTGATGCGAAGCATGCGTGCGGAGCCTTGAGGGACGGGACAGGAAAGCGGGGTGGATTTTGAAGGGCGGGCGCGGGGGGTGATGCTAGGGTATGCGCTCGCTCCGGCGTGGCGCATTCGCTGTGCCGCCGGGCCATGACCGTTCAGTGCCTGGGACTGCGGTAACTCCACCACGGCAACACCGACCGCAGCGACAACACATCGCCGCTGCGCTCGGCCCGGTAGCCCGCAATGGCACCCAGCGCCTCGGTCCACTCCGGGGCGCGCAGCGCGGCCAGCAGCGCGCTCAGGTGCGGGTGATTGAGGTTGTCGGCCAGCGTGGCCAGGAAGTACTGTTCCTGTGCCAGCGGCACAAAGCCCAGGCCTCTGGCGTGCGCCGCCGCTTCGATGCCGAACGACACATCGGCCGCGCCGCTGGTCACGGCTTGCGCTGTGGCCTGGTGCGACGGTTCGGTGGCATCGAACCCGGCAATCTCGCTGGCCGACATGTGCGCCGCAGCCAGCAGTTCTTCGAGCACCACGCGCGTGCCGGTGCCGCGCTGCCGGTTCACGAACCGCACCTCGGCGCGCCGCAGGTCGGCGAGCGAGACGATGCCCAGCGGGTTGCCCGGCGCCACGATCAAGCCTTGCGTGCGCGCCGCGAATCCGATCAGCTTGTGGCGGCCCGGCTTCAACATCGGCCGGTACACCGCGGCGGTGGGCGAGCGCAGTCCGGCGTGCGTGATGGCGTGAAACCCCGCCAGCAAACAGCGCCCCTCGTTCAACGCCGCGAGCGCGTCGACGCTGCCGGTGAACTGGATGTCCAGGTGCAGCTTGTGGCGCCGGCCGACCCAATCGCGCAGCCGGGGCAGCGCTTCGTCAAAGCTGGCGTACAGCGTGATCACACCGGCGCTGTCGTCGAAGGCGATGGCAAAGGCGCGCTCCAGTTCGCTGCGCAGCGCCTCGATCTGTGGCGCCAGCCGGGCCTGCGCCTGGCGTTCGGCCCACAGCAGCTTGGCGCCGAACGGTGACAGCCGCGCGGGCTGGCCCTTGACCCAGACCACCAGCGTCTGGCCCAGCTCGGCTTCCCAACGCTTGAGCTCACCCCAGACGTGGCGGTAGGACAGCTCGAGCCGGCGCGCGCCGGCCGAAATCGAACCGGTCTCGTGCACGGCGGCGAGCATGGCCACCAGCGGGTGGTGCAGGTCGGCACGCGGGTCGTGTGCGCCGGCCAGCAGGTAGGTCAGGCGCACCTTATGCATGGGCGTTCATATGGTCGCGGGTGAAAGTGGCATGGAGAATATCCGGCATGAGAGAAGTTGAATGAATTCGCTGGGTGACAGTGTCCACACCGCCCTTGACCTGATTGTTCATGCCGACACCGTTCTGTTTCGCACCGTGTTGCTGTCCCTCAGCGTCAGCGGGCTGGCTTGCCTGTTCGCCGCCGGTTTTGGCTTGCTGGGAGGCGCGTGGCTGGCGGTCGCGCATTTCCCCGGTCACCGCTTGCTGCTGCTCGTGTTGAACACGTTGCTGGCGCTGCCATCGGTGGTGGTGGGGTTGGTGGTGTACCTGCTGCTGTCGCGCAGCGGGCCGCTGGGGTCATGGGGCATCTTGTTCACGCCCACGGCCATGGTGATCGCGCAGACCATCCTGGTGTTGCCGATCGTCGCGGCCTTGTCGCGCCAACTGGTGGGCGACAGCCTGCGCGACGGCGGCGACCAGCTGCGCTCGATGGGCGCGCGCCCGCTGACCTGCGCGCTGCTGATGCTGCTGCACGACCGCTGGGCCGTGGTCACGGTGCTGCTGACGGCGTTCGGGCGCGCGATCGCCGAAGTCGGCGCGGTGATGATCGTCGGCGGCAACATCGACGGTGTGACGCGTGTGATGACCACGGCCATCGCGCTGGAAACCAGCAAGGGCGACCTGCCCATGGCGATGGCGCTGGGGCTGGTGCTGCTGGCGGTGGTGGGCTTGATCAACGCCGGCATCGCGCTGGCGGTGCGCGGGCAGGGCTCGGCGCTGGCGGGGGTGCGATGAGCGCATCGAGCGCGCCGGTCTTGTTGCGGCTGCGCGGAGCGTCGATCCGCTTCGGCGGCGTGCAGGCGCTGAGGCGCGTCACGCTCGACGTGCACCGTGGCGACTTCATCGCCCTGGTCGGCGCCAACGGCTCGGGCAAGACCACGCTGCTGCGCCTGCTCAACGGCGTGCTGGCGCACCACGGCAGCCGCGAGTTGAGCGACGCCGGCGCGCTGCAGGCGATGGTGTTCCAGCGCCCGTTCGTGTTGCGCTTGTCGGTGTGGCACAACCTGATGATCGCGCTGTGGCTGGCGGGCGTGCCGCGCGCCGAGCGCCGTGTGCGTGCCGAGCAGGCGCTGCAGCGTGTCGGCCTGGACGACTTGCGCCGGCGGCCAGCGCGGGCCTTGTCGGGCGGGCAGCAGCAGCGGCTGGCATTGGCGCGCGCCTGGGCGGTCGACCCGCAGATCCTGTTCCTCGACGAGCCCACCGCCAGCCTGGACCCGTCGGCCAAAAACGAGGTCGAGGCCGTGCTGGCAAGGTTCGCGGCCGAGGGCATGACGCTGGTGATGAGCACGCACAACCTCGGCCAGGCCAAGCGCCTGGCCACGCGTGTGGTGTTCCTCGACCGCGGCGAAATAGTGCTGGACCAGTCGAGCGAGCTGTTCTTCAGTGAACACGCCGCCGGGCCGGCTGATTTGTTTCTTAAAGGAGAGTTGACATGGTCGGTGGCATGAAACGAGACGTCGAAGTGGGTGCGATCAACCCGTGGCGGGTGGGGCGCGCGGTGGGCTCGCTGCTGGGAGCGGGCCTGCTGTTCCTGGCGGGCGCCACGGCGGCGCAAGACAAGTTCATCGTGATGGCGTCGACCACCAGCACCGAGCAGTCGGGCCTGTTCGCGCACCTGCTGCCGGCGTTCAAGAAGGCAAGCGGCATCGACATCCGCGTGGTGGCGCAAGGCACCGGGCAGTCGCTCGACATGGGCCGCCGCGGTGACGCCGACCTGCTGTTCGTGCACGACCAGGTGGCCGAAGAGAAATTCGTGGCCGACGGTTTCGGGGTCAAACGCATGCCGGTCATGTACAACGACTTCGTCGTGCTCGGCCCCCAGGCCGACCCGGCCGGTGTGAAGGGCAAGGACGTGGTGGCCGCGCTCGGCAAGCTCGGTGCGTCGAATGCGCCGTTCATCTCGCGCGGCGACAAGAGCGGCACGCACGCCGCCGAACTGCGCTACTGGAAGGCGGCCGGGCTGGACACCCCGGTGGGCAAGGTCGCGGGCTACAAGGAGTGCGGCTGCGGCATGGGGCCGGCGCTGAACATGGCGTCCGCCACCAACGCGTATGTGCTGGCCGACCGCGGCACCTGGCTCAGCTTCAAGAACCGCGGCGACCTGGTGGTGCTGGTGCAGGGCGACACCCGGCTGTTCAACCAGTACGGCGTGATCGTGGTCAACCCCGCCAAGCACCCGCACACCAAGACCGCGCTGGCGCAGTCGTTTGCCAACTGGGTGGTCTCGGCCGACGGACAGGCCAGCATCGCCGGCTTCAAAATCGGCGGTGAAACATTGTTCTTCCCCAACGCCAATGCGAAACTCTGAGCCTTGCCGAGTCCCGGCGCGCACGCATTGCAGGAGACACCCGTGAGCGTTCCCATTTCAATTTCATTGACGGTCAACGGCCAGCCGGTTCAAACCACGGTCGACCCGCGAACCCTGCTGGTGCAGTTGATCCGCGAGCAGTTGCGGCTGACCGGCACGCATGTGGGCTGCGACACGGCGCAGTGCGGCGCCTGCACCGTGCACCTGAACGGCCGCGCGGTGAAGGCGTGCTCGATGCTGGCGCTGCAGGCCCAGGGCGGCGAACTCACCACCATCGAAGGCCTGGGCCGCGACGGCGCGCTGCACCCGATGCAGGAAGCGTTTCGGCAATGCCACGGCCTGCAGTGCGGCTTTTGCACCCCGGGCATGGTGATGTCGGCGGTGCAATTGCTGCGCGACCAACCGCAGGCCAGCGAAGCCGAAATCCGCGCCGGCCTGGAGGGCAACATCTGCCGCTGCACCGGTTATCACGGCATCGTCAAGGCGATCCAGCGTTGCCAGTCGGGCCGCGTCCCGGCTGCGGTTTGACCAAGTTTGACCAAGGAGCCGCGCATGTACCACTTCGACTACCAGCGCCCCACCGACCGGGCCGCGGCCAGCGCCGCTTTCGAGGGTGAGGCCCGCTACCTGGCCGGCGGGCAAAGCCTGGTGCAGGCGATGAAGCTGCGGCTGTCGAGCAGCGAACGCCTGATCGATCTGGGCGCGCTGGCCGACCTCAAGGGCATTCGGGTCGATGGCGCCAGCGTGGTGGTGGGCGCGATGACCACGCACGCCGGCGTGGCGAACTCGGCCGACGTGCAACGCGCGCTGCCGGCGCTGGCCGAGTTGGCCGGCGGCATCGGCGACCCGATGGTGCGCAACATGGGCACGCTGGGCGGCGCGGTGGCCAATTCGGACCCTGCCGCCTGCTACCCGGCGGCGCTGCTCGGGCTGGGCGCGACCGTGCACACCGACCGGCGCACGATCGCCGCCGACTCGTTCTTCACCGGCCTGTTCCAGACCGCACTGCAACCCGGCGAGTTGATCACCGCGGTCAGTTTCCCGATCGTCCGGCGCTCTGCCTACGTCAAGTTCAAGCAGCCGGCGTCGCGCTTCGCCTTGGTGGGTGTGTTTGTCAGCCAGGGCGCGGGGGGCGTGCGGGTGGCGGTGACGGGGGCCAAGGCGTGCGCCTTCCGCGTGACGGCGATGGAAGCTGCCTTGACAAGCAGCTTCACTCCCGAAGCCGCCAAGGCCGTGGCCGTGCCGACGACCGACATCAACAGCGACATGCACGGCTCGGCCGCCTACCGCGCGGCCATGGTCAGCGTGATGGCGTCGCGGGCTGTGGCGGCTGCATTGGCGCGCTGAGCAAGTACCTGGGCCTCTCCCCGAGGGGCAGGGAGGAAAATGCCGGCTCCGACGCTCGCACGCACGACGCCCCGATGACAGCCCCCGCACTGCCTCTCCCCGATTCTGTCGACGCCGTCGTCGCGCTGCTGGCCACCGAACACTACGTCTGCGATCGGCGCCTGGCGACCGCGCTGTTCCTGAGCCTGAAGCTGGGCCGCCCGCTGTTCGTCGAAGGCGAGCCCGGCGTGGGCAAGACCGAGCTGGGCAAGACGCTGGCGCGCGCGCTCGGCACCCTGCTGCTGCGGGTGCAGTGCTACGAAGGGCTGGACGTGGCGCAGACCGCCTACGAGTGGAACGTGGCGCGGCAGATGATCGAGATCCGATTGGCCGAGGCGACGCACCAGGCCACAAACGAAAGCGACAAGCAGCGCCTGACGCAAAACCTGTACGCGCGCGACATGCTGATCGAGCGGCCCTTGCTGCGGGCGCTGACGCAAGCGCAGTCGCCGGTGCTGCTGATCGACGAACTGGACCGTGCCGACGAACCGTTCGACGCCTTCCTGCTGGAAGTGCTGGCCGAGAACCAGATCACCATTCCGGAGCTGGGCACGATCCGCGCCACAGCGCCGCCGATCACCATCATCACCAGCAACCGCACGCGCGAAATCCACGACGCGTTGAAGCGTCGCTGCCTGTACCACTGGGTCGACTTTCCCAGCGTCGAACGCGAGCTGGACATCGTGCGGCTGAAGGCGCCCGGTGCGTCCGAGCGCTTGTACGTGCAGGTGGTCGAATTCGTGCAGCGCATGCGCACGCTGGACCTGTTCAAGGCGCCCGGCGTGGCCGAGACCATCGACTGGACCAATGCGCTGGTGGCGCTGAACGCGATCCGCCTGGACCCGGCGACGGTGCAGGACACGCTGGGCGTGCTGCTCAAGTACCAGGACGACATCGTCAAGCTGCAAAGCGGTGACACGGCCAAACTGCTGGACGAGTTGCGGGCGCGGGCGTTGTTGGAGTAGATCGCGAAGCGCAGGCATGATTTCCGAGAACATCGTCCACTTCGCGCGCGTGCTGCGCAGCGCCGGCATGCCGATCGGGCCCGACCGCGTGCTGGCGGCGCTGGCGGCGATCGAAATCGTGGGCCTGGACCGGCGCGACGATGTGCACGCTGCGCTCAGCGCCGTGATGCTGGACCGACATGAGCAGCAAGTGCTGTTCGACGCCGCCTTCGACGCCTTCTGGCGCGACCCCAAGCTGCTGGAGCAGCTGATGTATTTTCTGCTGCCGAAGATCAGTGGCCGCGGCGAAAAACACCGGCCACCGCGTGCCAACCGACTGGCCGAGGCACTCGCGCCGCCGGCCAAGCCGCAGGCGCCCAACCCGGCGAACCAGACGGCCAAGGAAGAAGTCCAGTTCGAAACCCAGTTCAGCTTCTCCGAACGCGAGCGCCTGCAGCAGGCCGATTTCGAAAGCATGACCACGGCCGAATACGAACTGGCCAAGAAGCTGGCTGAATCCGCGCCGCTGCCGGTGCGCCCGGTGCGCCGCCGCCGCCACGAAGCCGCCGCACGCGGCACGCTGGACCTGCGCCGCACCTTGCTGCACATGGCGCGCCAGCCGCAGACCTTGACCCCCGCCTTCACCCAACCCCACATCGAGACACCACCGCTGGTGGTACTGCTCGACATCTCCGGCTCGATGGACCGCTACGCGCGGCTGTTCATGCACTACGTGCACGGCCTGACACGGCGCTACCACAAGGTCCACACCTTCACCTTCGGCACGCGCTTGACGAACATCACCCGCAGCCTGAAACAGCGCGACCCCGATGTGGCGCTGAAGCATGCCGACGCGCAGGTGCACGACTGGAAAGGCGGCACGCGCATCGCCAGTTGCCTGAACGACTTCAATCGCCATTGGGCGCGCCGTGTGCTCGGTGCTAACGCTGCCGTGCTGCTCGTCACCGACGGCCTGGAGCGCAGCGCTGACGACAGCGACGGCCAGCTCGGCCAGGTGGCTGCGCAACTGCACCGCGCCGCGCACGAGTTGGTGTGGCTCAACCCGCTGCTGCGCTTCGACGGCTTCGAGCCGCGCGCCGCCGGTGTGCGCTCGCTGCTGCCGCATGTCGACCGCTTCCTGCCGGTGCACAACCTGGCCAGTCTGGCCGACTTGGCGCGGGCCTTGCGCGCACCCGCTGTCAGGCCTTCCAGCTTGCTTGAAAATACACGTTGATGCAGGAGTTTGCCCATGGACAGTCTTGATCTGCAAGTGCTCGGCCAGGCGCGCGACTGGCACGCGCAAGGCCACAAGGTGTGGCTGGTCACGGTCATCGAAACCTGGGGCTCGGCGCCGCGCCCGCCCGGCGCGCTGCTGGCGATGCGCGGCGACGGGCTGGTGGTCGGTTCGGTCTCGGGCGGCTGCGTCGAAGACGACCTGATCGACCGCGTGCGGCAAGGCGAACGGGTCGGCAAGCCGTCGCTGATCAACTACGGCGTCAGCAAGGAAGAAGCGGCGCGCTTCGGCCTGCCGTGTGGTGGCAACCTGCGCTTGGTGCAGGAGCCGTTGCGCGAGGCCGGCTGGATAGCCGAGGTGCTGGCCCGCACGGCGCGCCACGAACTCGTCGCGCGCCGGCTCGACCTCGCCACCGGTGCCGTCAGCATTGAACCCGCCTCGCGCGGTGAAACTTTCCAGTTCGATGGCACCACGCTGCGCGCGCTGTTCGGCCCGCGCTGGCGGCTGCTGATCATCGGTGCCGGCCAACTGTCGCGCACCGTCGCGCAAATGGCGCTGGCGCTGGACTTTGAAGTCATCTGCTGCGACCCGCGCGAGGAATACAACCTCACCTGGGACGTGCCCGGCACCACCTTCAGCAAGGCCATGCCCGACGACCTGGTGCTGGAGTTGCAGCTCGACCCGCACAGCGCCGTCATCGCCGTCACGCACGATCCCAAGCTCGACGACATGGTGTTGCTGGAGGCGCTCAAGTCGCCCGCGTTCTACGTCGGCGCCCTCGGTTCGCGCAACAACACGGCAGCGCGCAAGGAGCGCCTCAAGCTGTTCGATTTGTCAGACGCCGAGATCGACCGCCTGCACGGCCCGATCGGCCTCGACCTGGGCAGCAAGACCCCGGCCGAGATCGCCGTGGCCATCGTCGCTGAAATCGTGGCGGTGAAAAACGGCGTGGCGCTGGTGCAGAAGAAGGAGGGTTCGGCGATGCCTGATGCGTCGGGCATCTGCGTGCGCGGCTGAGCCGACCCTGAGGGGCGCACCGCTCAGGCCGGGATCAGCTCCGCGCCCGGCAGCCGCGCCGCCCTCACGTCGAAGCTCAGCATCGGGCCGCGTTCGGCGGCGCTGCACAAGCCGGAGTGCAGGCTGTCGGCGAACTCGGCACTGTTGTTTCGGTAGGCATGCAGCGCACGCTCGACGGCGCTTTCGGACTGCAGGTCAAGCCCCTGTGTTTCGAGCAGCGCGTTGAAGGCCATGATCACGGTCGCCTTGTCGAGCCGATAGCGCGAGCGCGGCGAGCGACCGCAGCAGGACACTGGTGTCCAGGCCGGGTATCAACCGCGTCCGATGTTCATGTCTGCGATGGCGACCTTGCGCTTGCCGACCGCCGGCTTCAGCAGGCCTTTCAGATCGTTCAGCGACCGGGTCTTGGCCCGCATCACGGTCGTGCCGTCGTCCAGGCGGGTGAAAACCACACGCTCGCCGGCAGACAGGCCCAGGGCCTTTCTGATCTCGGCCGGAATCGTGACCTGCCCTTTGCTGGTGATGGTGGCCTCGGACATCAATACTCCTTACATGACGTCGAAGTGTGAGAGAGTGAGAGTTTTTCTGCCGCGACCGTACTTGCTCCCTCGCCCCTTTGGGGAGAGGGTTGGGGTGAGGGGCTGCGCCGGGCACGATGGTGTTTTGCGAGCCCTCACCCCCACCCTCTCCCAGAGGGCGAGGGAGTC
>JANORB010000189.1:0-3232 GCA_031415135.1 Methylibium sp. | reverse complement strand
CACCACCGCCCAGAACGATTCGACGCCCTGGCCGTCCTTCAGGCTGTGCAGCGCGCTCAGGCGCATCACCTGCGTGTGCCAGCGCTCGCCGGCGTGGCCGGGGTTGCCGTGAAAGCTGAACACGCGCAGTGCGCTGGTGATCTGCGCCTCGGCGCGCAGCGCGGCATCGGGGTCGATGTCGGCCTTGTTGATGACGACCAGGTCGGCCAGTTCCATCACGCCTTTCTTGATCGCCTGCAGGTCGTCCCCCGCGTTGGGCAACTGCATCAGCACGAACATGTCGGTCATGCTGGCCACCGCCGTTTCGCTCTGGCCAACGCCCACCGTCTCGACGATCACCACGTCGTAGCCGGCGGCCTCGAACATCAGCATCGCTTCGCGCGTCGTCTGTGCCACACCGCCCAAGGTTCCGGACGCGGGGCTGGGCCGGATGAACGCGCGGGGGTGGACTGACAGCCTCTCCATGCGCGTCTTGTCTCCCAGGATGGAGCCGCCCGAGACGCTGCTCGACGGGTCCACCGCCAGCACCGCCACCTGGTGCCCCTTGGCGATCAGCGCCAACCCCAGCGCTTCGATGAACGTGGACTTGCCCACACCCGGCACGCCCGAGATGCCCAGGCGCATCGCCTTGCCGGTGTGGGGCAGCAAGGCATTCAACAGCGCGTCGGCCCGCGGGCGGTGGTCGGCGCGGGTCGATTCGAGCAGCGTGATGGCCTTGGCCAGCGCGCGGCGCTGGGCGCCAGGCTCGGTGCCCAGCAACGCTGCGCACAGGGATTCGTCGGTCGCGTCCATCAGAGAATTTCAAACGCGCGCCCGTCGGGCAGGCGGTAGCGCGAAAAGTCGCGCAGGTCCATCGTCATCACCGCGGTCACGCCGCTGTCGGCGGCGAGCCACACCAGGGAGGCGTCGGCGAAGTCCATTTCGGTGCGCGGCGACTCTGTGTAGCGCTGCATCAGCGCCACCATGTCATCCAGGTCTTCCTGCTTGAACGGGAACACCGCGATGCCGCCGGCCGCCACCCAGCGCAGCAAGGTGTAGCGCTGCGGCACGTCGAGCAAGTGGCTGGCCTCGGTGACACAGGGCCAGGTGGTGGCCAGCGACCACAGTTCGTCGCCGGCACGCTTCAACAGCGCGCGGTAGTGCGCCGCACGCGGCTGGTTGGCGCCGAAGATGGCCACCAACGGGCCGGCGTCAACCAGCGCTGCCGGCATTGTGTTTGGCTTTCAGCTTCTTGCGCAGCGCGGCCTTGGCCGAGGCGGTGTCGTACGGCGCCTGCGCGGCCTTGTACTTCACGCGAGGCTCTTCGGCCTTGAGTTCGAGCATCAGCGCGTACGGGTTCTTGCGCCCGAGAGCGCGCTCGACCGCGGCGATGATGAACTGCGACTTGGTAACGCCTTGTCGCTCGGCAGCTTGCTGCAACTCGATTTCGAGCAGTGGATCCATGCGGACGGAGACGGCCACGGTGAACTCCCAAAGATGCACACCGTATTACGGTATCACAAATCAAACCCGCACGTCATGCCATCGCCTTGCGAATCTGCTCAAGCACGTCTTTCGCACTCGCCGGGATCGGGGTGCCCGGCCCGTAGATGCCCTTCACACCGGCCTCGTACAGGAAGTCGTAGTCCTGGCGCGGAATCACGCCGCCGACAAAGACGATGATGTCGTCGGCACCCTGGTCCTTGAGCGCCTGGATGATCGCCGGCACCAGCGTCTTGTGCCCCGCCGCCAGCGTGCTCACGCCGACGGCATGCACGTCGTTTTCGATCGCCTGGCGCGCGCATTCCTCGGCGGTCTGGAACAGCGGGCCGATGTCGACGTCGAAACCGAGGTCGGCAAAGGCCGTGGCCACCACCTTGGCGCCGCGGTCGTGGCCGTCCTGCCCCAGCTTGGCGATCATCACGCGCGGCCGGCGGCCCTGCGCCACACCGAAGGCGGCGATCTCTTCCTTCAGTTTGTCCCAGCCTTCGGAGGAATCGTAGGCAGCTGCATACACACCGGTCACCTTTTGCGTGTCGGCGCGATGGCGCCCCCAGACTTTTTCAAGCGCATCGCTCACCTCGCCCACCGTGGCGCGCGAGCGCATGGCCCGAATGCTCAGTTCGAGCAGGTTGCCGTCGCCCGACTCGGCACAGGCCGTCAGCGCATCCAGGGCGGCTTGCACGCCCGCAGCATCGCGCGACGCCCTCACCTGTTGCAGGCGTTTGAGCTGGCTGGCGCGCACGGCCACGTTGTCGATGTCCAGCGTGTCGATCGCGTCTTCGGTGGCGAGCCTGTATTTGTTGACGCCGACGATCACGTCTTTGCCCGAGTCGATGCGCGCCTGCTTCTCGGCCGCGCTGGCCTCGATCCTCAGCTTGGCCCAGCCGCTGTCGACGCAGCGGATCATGCCGCCCATGGTGTCGACTTCTTCAATGATCGCCCAGGCCTTGTCGGCCATGTCCTGGGTCAGCTTTTCCATCATGTAGCTGCCGGCCCAGGGGTCGACCACGCTGGTGATGTGGGTCTCTTCCTGGATGATCAATTGCGTGTTGCGGGCGATCCGCGAACTGAACTCGGTCGGCAGTGCAATCGCCTCGTCGAGCGCATTCGTGTGCAGGCTCTGGGTGCCGCCGAACACCGCCGCCATCGCCTCGATGGTGGTGCGCACGACGTTGTTGTACGGGTCTTGTTCGGCCAGGCTCCAGCCCGAGGTCTGGCAGTGCGTGCGCAGCATCAGGCTCTTGGGGTTCTTCGCGTTGAAGCCTTTCATGATGCGCCACCACAGCAGCCGGGCCGCGCGCAGCTTGGCGACTTCGAGATAGAAGTTCATGCCGATGGCCCAGAAGAAGCTCAGCCGGCCGGCGAACTCGTCGACGTCGAGCCCCTTGGACAGCGCCGTCTTCACGTACTCGCGTCCATCGGCCAGCGTGAACGCGAGTTCGAGCGCCTGGTTGGCGCCGGCCTCCTGCATGTGGTAGCCCGAGATCGAGATCGAGTTGAAGCGCGGGCAGTTCTTCGAGGTGAATTCGATGATGTCGCCGATCACCCGCATGCTGGGCTCGGGCGGGTAGATGTAGGTGTTGCGGACCATGAACTCCTTGAGGATGTCGTTCTGGATCGTCCCGCTCAACTGCGCCAGCGGCACGCCCTGCTCTTCTGCCGCGACGATGTAGCCCGCCAGCACCGGCAGCACGGCGCCGTTCATCGTCATCGACACCGACACCTGGTCCAGCGCAATGCCGTCGAACAG
>JANORB010000188.1:0-3887 GCA_031415135.1 Methylibium sp. | reverse complement strand
ACCGTACTTGCTCCCTCGCCCCTTTGGGGAGAGGGTTGGGGTGAGGGGCTGCGCCGGGCACGATGGTGTTTTGCGAGCCCTCACCCCCACCCTCTCCCAGAGGGCGAGGGAGTCAATTCAAAAAACTCTCAGCCTCTGAGTCTGAGTCTTGCGGAGTCACCCCCATGCTTGTCGAAACTGTCGATTTCAGCGCGGCGGCCCAGGCCGCTCCCATCCTGGTGGCGCGCATCAACGGCGTGGCCTTGAATGACGCGGCTGAAGTTCTCGCGCCCGAGGCGCTGCGCCAGCGCGCCTGCACCGAACTGCTGCGCCAGGCCGCCATCGAGCGCGGCCTGCTGGCGGCCACCGACCCGGCACCCACCGACGGCGTGGTCAGTGAAGCGGCGTCGCAGGCCATCGACGCCTGGCTCGAATCCGAACTGCAATTGCCAGCCCCGTCACTTGAAGCCTGCCAGCGCCACTTTGCCGCCCAACCGGCGCGCTACCGCAGCGGCGAGCGGGTGCGGGTGCGGCACATCCTGTTCGCCGTGACGCCAGGCATGGACGTGGTGGCCTTGCGCAACCGCGCCGAGGCCTGCCTGCTCGACGTGCGCTGCCACGATGGAAAGAAGGGTGACCATGTCGTCGATGGTTTCGACGCTGCGGCGCGCAAGCTGTCGAATTGCCCCAGCGGCGAACACGGCGGTGCGCTGGGCTGGTTGATGCCCACCGACTGCGCTCCCGAATTTGCGCGCGAGCTGTTCGGCCATGTCGAGGTCGGTGTGCTGCCGCGCCTGGTGCACAGCCGCTTTGGCCTGCATGTGGTCGAGGTGCTGGAGCGCGAGGGCGGCGAGGCCCAGCCCTTCGAGGCCGTGCAGGGCGCGGTGGCGATGGCGCTGCGCCAGCAGACCTTCGTCGCGGCGCTGCGCCAGTGCCTGCAGGTGCTGACGGGTGCGGCCGTCGTCGAAGGCGTGGACCTGGCTGCGGCCGACACCCCGCTGGTGCAGTGACGCAGACCGGCGCCAGCCATGCCCGACGACTTGCTGCAGCGGCTGCGCCGGTTTCACGACGACTACTTCCCCGGCGTCCAGCACCAGTTCCAGAGCCTGGTGCGGGACGGCCAGCACCCGGGCATCCTGTTCATCGGCTGTTCCGACTCGCGCCTGCTGCCCTACCTGCTCACCGGCGCCGGGCCGGGCGAGGTGTTCATGGTCCGCAACGTCGGCGCCTTCGTCCCCCCGCACGATGGTTCGGCCGGTTTTCACGGCACCGCCGCGGCCATCGAGTTCGCCGTGCTCAAGCTCGGCGTGACGCAAATCATCGTCTGCGGCCACAGCCATTGCGGCGGCATCCGCGCGCTGTACGAAGAGCCCGTGCCGCAGGCCACCAACCTCAGCGCCTGGCTCGAACTCGGGCGCGAAGCCGCGCTGCCGGTGCGGCTCACGCCGGAAGCGCTGCGCCGCACCGACCAGCGTTCGGTGGTGCTGCAGCTCGAGCGCCTGATGGGCTACCCGATGGTGCGCGAGCGGGTCGAGGCCGGGCGGATCACGCTGCACGGCTGGCACTGCGTGATCGAAGACGGTGAAGTCCATGTGTTCGACGTGCGCAGCGGCCGCTTCGTGCCGGCGTCGAGCGCCGAGCACAGCGGCACCGGGCCGTTCGACGCCGCGCCGGTCGATGACGGCAGCAGCGTCTTCAACGAGATCGATTCGGCGCTGGGGCCGGCGCCAAACCAGCCCTGAACCGCATGGACTTCGCCCATTCCGCCCGCGTCGTGCAACTGCAAGGGCAGGTGCGGCGCTTTCGGCGCCATGCCTGGGTGCGCCGGCCCGATACTGGCATCGGGCTGATTCAGTCCGCACACGGAGACCGCCTTGGCACTCAACCACGCACAACCCGGCGAAACCGTCGACATCACGCCGCTGGGCTCCGCCCTGGCAACCACGCCGACGCATGCGATCCTGAAGACGCACGCGCTCGAACTGATGCGCGTCGTGCTGCGTGCCGGCGAGGCCTTGCCGCCGCATGAAGTCCAGGGCGAACTGACGCTGTTGTGCATCGAAGGCGAGGCCGAGGTCACGCTGGCCGAGCGCCTGTTCCTGCTGCGGGCCGGCCAGTTGGTGCTGCTGCCGGCGGGCGCGCGGCACGCGGTGCGCGCGCTTCACGACACGTCCCTGCTGCTGACCATCCAGCTGCCGCCGGGCGCGCCCGGCAGCGCGTCGTCCACGCACTGAGGCCCGGCGCGGGCCGGCTTGAGCGGGCAAGCCGTGAGGTATTCCCGCCGCGCTCCACGCGCCGCCTTGAGGATTGCCCGCCGCGGTGCACAATGCCGCGCCGCACAAGCGGATTTCCACAACAACAAAACGTCTTGGCGCTGACCCGGCAGGCTGCACGCCGACGCCGTCAACGGCGGCGCAACCAGGCAAGGCAAACAGGGTGACCATTCCGCCACGGCTTCAACCCTTCCTGATGGCCGCCATCGCCTGCCTCGGTTTTGCCGCCGTCGTGGCCTACGACCTTTACCGGGAACGCGGGCTGGCCACGCAGGAGGCCCGAGCCAACACCGCCAACCTGGCGCGCCTGCTGGAGGAGCACACGCGGCAGAGCCTGCGCCGGGTCGAGTTGGCGCTGAGCGATGCCGACGCGGCGGTGGCGCAGGTGGCCACGGCGGACCGGGCCGGCAACTCCGTTTTGCGCCGACGCCTTCAAGGCCTGTCCTGATTATTGACATACCTCAGTTGCACCTGTGGTGGCTCATCTGGTGAGCTACTGAGGCTCGAAGATGGGTTCACCGCAACCGGAGGTGAACCATGAAGATGAACCGCGTGCAGTTTCAACCTGGACTTTCGATGGCCGAATTCATGGAGCGGTATGGCAGTGACGACAAGTGCGAGGCCGCACTGATCGAGTCGCGCTGGCCCGCAGGGTTTGCCTGCCCGAGTTGTGGCTGTGAGCAGAGCAACTCGTTTCGCCGTGAGGGCCGGCTGTACTTTCAGTGCGCGATGTGCCGGCACCAGTGCAGCGTGATCAGCGGCACCATCTTCGAGGCGACCAAGCTGCCGCTGACGCGCTGGTTCCTGGCCATGCACTTGCTGACCCAGTCCAAGAACAACGTCGCCGCGCTGGAGTTGATGCGCCATTTGGGCGTTTGCTACAAGACCGCCTGGCTCATGAAGCACAAGCTCATGGAGGTGATGCGTGTGCGCGAAGACGGACGCCAGCTCGACGGCCGAGTGGAGATCGACGACGCCTACCTTGGCGGTGAACGCTCGGGCGGCAAGACCGGACGCGGCTCTGAGAACAAGGTGCCGTTCATCGCGGCGGTGCAAACCACGCCCGACGGCCAGCCCCAACTGGCTTGCCTGAGCCAGCAGTCGTTCACCTCCGAAGAGGTGGCTGTGTTTGCCGCGCGCTCGATCGCGCCGTCTGCCACCGTCGTGTCTGATGGTCTGTGGTGCTTCGGCGCCGTGCAGATCGTCGGTGCCGAGCATGAGCGCGTGGTCACCGGCGGCGGCAAAGCCAGCACCAAGTTGCCGGAATTTTGCGCAGTCAATACCTTCTTGGGCAACCTCAAACGAGCCCTCGGTGGCACGTACCACGCATTCAACTTCGCCAAGTACGCCCATCGTTACCTCGCCGAGGCCCAGTACCGATTCAATCGTCGCTTCAACCTGCGCTCCATATTGCCGCGCCTGCTGCGTGCGGCTTGTGTGACCCCGCCCACCGGCTTCAACCGTCTGTGCGGCTGAGGATTGTCAATAATCAGGTATCTGCATGAGATCGAGGAACTCGACGATCCGTTGCGTGAGCTGACCCTGACCGCGGAAGACTTTGCTCTCGTCAACCCCAACACCGGCGCCGCGCCGATCTTTCGCACGCGGCGCGATGCCGACATCACCACGCGCATC
>JANORB010000187.1:0-3841 GCA_031415135.1 Methylibium sp. | reverse complement strand
ATGGGCTCGGTGGGCCAGCCGCCGGCGGTGCTGGGCGGAATGATCGGCTCGGCCCTGGTGGGCACCTTCCTGGGCATCTTGCTGGCCTACGGTTTTGTCGAGCCGCTGGGCGGCCTGCTGGAGCAGAAGGTCGAAGACGGCTCCAAGGAGCTGCAGTGCATCAAGACCACGCTGTTGGCCAGCATGCAGGGCTACGCGCCGCAGGTGGCGGTGGAGTTCGGCCGCAAGGTGCTGTATTCGGGCGACCGACCGACCTTCTCTGAGCTTGAAGGCCACGTCAAGGGCAAGAAGTAGGAGAACGACATGGCCGGTGACAGCAAGAAGCTCCAACCCATCATCATCAAGCGCATCAAGAAGGGCGGCCATGCGCCGCACGGGGGCGCGTGGAAGATCGCCTACGCCGACTTCGTCACCGCGATGATGGCGTTCTTCCTGCTGATGTGGCTGCTCGGCTCGGTGACCGAGGGCGACAAGAAGGGCATCGCCGACTACTTCAACTCGCCGCTCAAGGTGGCGCTGCTGCAATCGGGCAGCGGGTCGGGCGACTCGTCGCACGTCATCAAGGGCGGCGGGCAGGATCTTTCGCGCACCAGCGGCCAGGTCCGCAACGGCGACATCGAGGCCGCGCGCAAGACGATCAACCTGGCCGCGCTCAAGGCCGAACATCGCAAACAGGAGATGGAGCGCCTGCAGGCGCTCAAGGACAAGGTCGAGGACGTGCTCGCCTCCAACCCCAAGCTGGCGGCGATGAAGTCGCAGATCCGCCTGGACATGGTGCGTGACGGCCTGCGCATCCAGATCGTCGATGAAAACGGCCGGCCGATGTTCGACAGCGGCAGCGCCTTCGTCAAACCCTACATGCGCGAGTTGCTGGCCAACATCGGCTCGGTGCTCGCCGAGGTGCCGAACCGGTTGACGCTGGAGGGCCACACCGACGCCACGCCGTTCGGCGCCGGCGACCGCGGCTACAGCAACTGGGAGCTGTCGTCGGACCGCGCCAACGCGTCGCGCCGCGAGCTGATCTACGGCGGCCTGCCCGACGACCGCGTGCTGCGCGTGCAGGGCCTGGCGTCGAGCTCGCTGTTCGACGCCAAGGACCCGCTCGGCCCGGTCAATCGGCGCATCAGCATCATCGTGATGAACCAGGAGGCCGAGAGCCGGCTGTCGCGCACGGCGCAATCGGCGCCGGCCAGCGACGCGGAAGACAACACCGCCTCAACTTCCGCCGCCACGTCCCGATAAGTCAAGACTGATTCAAAGTTAACGAGGAAAGCCATGAGTACTCCGAGCGACCTGAAGTTTTTGATCGTCGATGACTTCTCCACCATGCGGCGCATCGTGCGCGGCCTGCTGAAGGAGATGGGCTGCAACAACGCCGACGAGGCCGAGGACGGCGCCGTCGCGCTGGGCATGCTCAAGGCCCAGAAGTACGACTTCGTCGTCTCCGACATCAACATGCCCAACATGACCGGTTTCGATTTGCTCAAGGCCGTCAAGGCCGACGCCAGCCTGATGCACCTGCCGGTGCTGATGGTCACCTCCGAAGCGCGCAAGGAAGACATCGTGCTGGCGGCCCAATGCGGCGCGGCCGGCTACATCGTCAAGCCATTCACCAAGGCCACCCTGGAAGACAAGGTCCAGAAGATCCTGCAAAAGCTTGCCGCCACGGCCTGAAGGACAACAACATGAAAATGGACGATACCGGCCTGCTGGCCCGCCAGGCCGCCGCTGCGGCAACGCCCGATGTGTACCAGCAGCTCGGCGTGATCACGCGCCAGTTGCACGACACGCTGGCTCAACTGGGTGTGATGCCCAAGCTTCAGCAAGCCGCGGAGGGCCTGCCGGATGCGCGCAGCCGGCTCAGCTACATCGCCAAGAAGACCGGTGAAGCGGCCGAGAAGGTGCTCAATTCGGTCGATCAGGCCAAGCTGGAGCACTCGAGCATCTCCAACGCCACCCGGCTGATGGCGCGCGCCATCGTCGCCGACCCGGTGCGCGCGGTGGCCTCGGGCGCGGTGATGAATTTCGTCGGCGAGGTCGAGGCGTCGACCGAGCGCATCGACCGGCACCTCACCGACATCATGATGGCGCAGGACTTCCACGACCTCACCGGCCAGGTGGTGGCCAAGGTCGTCAAGCTCGCCGGCGACCTGGAAGACAACCTGCTGAAGCTGTTGATGCAGGCCGCGCCGCCGGAGCAGGTGAACAGGGTCGAGGAGGCGGGCCTCAACGGCCCGGTGGTCGACGCCCAGGGCCGAACCGATGTGGTGACCAACCAGGAGCAGGTCGACGACCTGCTGGCCAGCCTGGGCTTCTAGCCCGCAGTTCGCGCAGGCGTCAAACCGGGGGCCGAAATGCACCGGCTTTCCCCCCGTGATCCGAGCTTGGCCGCGCACCCGGGTGGCGACAATTCCAACGGTTGGACAGGCGGCCAACCGATCCCTTCCGATCATGGAGCGATGATGCAGAACAACGAAGCAACCGACAGCGCGATGGGCGGCGGCAACCTGCCGTTCCTCGCCGCGGCCGACCTGCAAGACCACCTGATGACGGCCACCAACGACCTGGACCGGCTGCAAACCCTGCTCAGCGATGCGTGCAACACCTTGCAGGCGGGCTTCTTTGGCGCCGCCGAGCAGTTGGACGACCTGCGCGCCACCGCGCTGCACAACGCCCCGCCGGTTGAGCGCGCGGTGGCGCACCTGGGCACCGCGGTGACCGCGTTGCAGTTTCAGGACATGGCCTCGCAACTCATCAGCCACACCCGCGGCCGCCTGCGCAATTGCGCCGACCGCCTTGCGCGCGACGCCTTCGCCGACGATGAAGACGGTGAGGCCGCGGTGGAAGAAGCGCCGCTGCGGCCCAACCCGGTGACGCAGTCCGAGATGGACACCGGCTTCATCGAGCTGTTCTGAAGCCCGGCTTGCCTTGCCCCCGATTCCCACGCTTATCCGGAGAAAAAGATGCACACGATTCTTGCGGTGGACGACTCTGCCTCCATGCGCCAAATGGTTTCTTTCACGCTCATGAACGCCGGCTACGCGGTGGTCGAGGCGGTGGACGGCCAGGACGCGCTGGAGAAATCCGGCACGCGCGATTTCGACCTCGTGCTGACCGACCAGAACATGCCGCGGCTGGACGGCATCGGCCTGACCCGAAAGCTGCGCGACAACCCGAGGTTCAAGGCCACGCCGATCCTGATCCTGACCACCGAGTCGAGCGACCAGATGAAGCAGGCCGGCCGCGGCGCCGGCGCCACCGGCTGGCTGGTCAAGCCGTTCGACCCGGCCAAGCTGATCGAAGTGATCAAGAAGGTCGTGCGCTAAGGCCGCGGCCGCGCCGCATCAACCCCAAAAGAACACCGGAGCCTCCATGAGCGAAGCCACCTCTTCCGGCACGAATGCCGACGCCGCCTTCGACCTGACCCAGTTCTACCAGGTCTTCTTTGAAGAAGCCGGTGAAAACCTGGATCGCATGGAGCAGCAGCTGCTTGAGATCGACATCGAATCGGCCGACGACGAAGAGCTGAATTCGATCTTCCGCTGCGCCCATTCGGTCAAGGGCGGCGCGGCCACGTTCGGATTCTCCGACGTGGCCGAGCTGACGCACCAGATGGAAACGCTGCTCGACAAGCTGCGCCGCCACGAGCTTGAGCCCAGCGCGGCGATGGTCGACGTGCTGCTCAAGTCGGGCGACGTGCTCAAGGCCCAGCTTGCAAGGCACCAGAACGGCGGCGCCGGCGCCGTGGTGGACACGACCGCCTTGCTGGTCTGCATCCGCGCCATGTCGGCGGGCCAGGCGGTGCCCGCCGCGGCGGCGTGCGCGCCGCGGCCGGTGGCAC
>JANORB010000186.1:0-16152 GCA_031415135.1 Methylibium sp. | reverse complement strand
ATCCTGTCGCACGACCTGCCGCGCAGCCGGCTGCTGGCGCTGTTGCTGGTGGCCATCGTCATCGGCCTGGCGCTGACGCCGTTCGTCTTTCCCGGCACCAAGGCGCTGAATGTGGCGGCCAAGATCCTGGTGTTCATCGTGCTGGTGGCGAGCTTCGATTTGCTGCTCGGCTACACCGGCATCGTCAGCTTTGCGCACACCATGTTCTTCGGCATCGGCGCCTACGGTGTGGCGATTGCCAGCACCCGGCTGGGGCCGACCTGGGGCGCGATCGCTGTCGGCGTCGCCGCGGCGCTGGTGGCGTCGATGCTGTTGTCGCTGCTGATCGGCGCGTTCAGCCTGCGCGTGAAGGCGATCTTCTTCGCGATGATCACGCTGGCCGTGGCCTCGGCGTTCCTGACGCTGGCCTCGCAGCTGTCGGACTTCACCGGCGGCGAAGACGGCCTGAACTTCAAGGTGCCGGCCGCCCTGCAGCCCGGCACGCTGTACCTGGCCGAGCCGCTCCTGGGGGTGTCGGTCGACGGCCGCCTGCTCAGCTACTACTTGCTGTTCATTGCCACGCTGCTGCTGGTGCTGACCATGCTGCGCATCGTCAACTCGCCGTTCGGCCGGGTGCTGCAGGCGATCCGCGAAAACGACTTCCGCGCCGAGGCGATCGGCTACCGCACGGTGGTGTACCGGACCCTCAGCAACGTGCTGTCGGCGCTGTTCGCCACGCTCGCCGGTTGCCTGCTGGCGCTCTGGCTGCGCTACAACGGGCCGGACACCTCGCTCAGCTTCGAGATCATGCTGGACATCCTGCTCATCGTCGTCATCGGCGGCATGGGCACGATCTATGGGGCGGTGATCGGCTCGGTGCTGTTCGTCATTGCACAGAACTACCTGCAGGACTTGTTGAAGCTGGCGGGCAGCGCGCTCGAAGGCGTGCCGGTGCTGTCGCAACTGGTGTCGCCGGACCGCTGGCTGCTCTGGCTGGGCATCCTGTTCGTGCTGTCGGTCTACCACTTTCCGACTGGCGTGGTGGGGCGCTTGCGGGCCCGGAACGCCGCGCCCAGGGCGGGCCTGAAATGACGCCACGCTTCACGTCGAACTACCTTCAGTGCGAGGGGCGCGAGCTGCACTACACCGAGTGGGGCGCGCAGCACACTGAAGCGGTGATCGCCTGGCATGGCCTGGCGCGCACCGGGCGCGACATGGACGACGTGGCCGAGCACCTGGCGCAGCGCTACCGCGTGATCTGCCCCGACACGATCGGCCGCGGCCTGAGCCAGTGGAGCCCCGAGCCGGCGCTGGAGTACTGCCTGGCGTTCTACGTTCGGCAGGCCGAGTCGCTGGTCAACCAGCTCGGCATCCAGCGCATGCACTGGCTCGGCACGTCGATGGGCGGCGCCATCGGGCTTCTGGCCGCGGCCACCGCCTTGCGCGGCCGGGTGCGGCGCCTGGTGCTGAACGACAGCGGCCCGCAAGTGGCCGACGCGGCGCTCGCGCGCATCCGCGGCTACGCCGGCAACCCGGTGGCGTTTGCCACCGTGTGCGAACTGGAGCAGTACTTCCGCACCGTCTACAAGCCCTATGGCGCCATGAGCGATGCGCAATGGCGGCGCCTGACCGAAACCTCGACCCGCCGCCAGCCCGATGGCCGCGTGACGCCGCACTACGACCCGGCGATGGTGATGCAGTTCACCCACCACGACGACGACTACCAGCGCTGGGCCGAGTGGGACTTGCTCGACATTCCGGTGCTGTGCCTGCGCGGCGAGTCGTCCGACCTGCTGCTGCGCGACACCGCCGAGCAGATGCGCAACCGCGGCCCGCGCGCGGTGGTGGTCGAGATCGCCGGCTGCGGGCACGCGCCGGCGCTCAACACCGCCGAACAGTTCGCGCTGGTCGAACGCTTCTTCGCCGCCTGAGCCGCGGCGCCTTGCGTCACAACGCACAAGGAAGCGACGATCCAGGTGCGCCAGAATCGGCGCATGCTGTTGCGCCCACCGCGTTCCCTGCCCTGGTTCGCCGCTGCCGTGGCGGCCGGCGTGGCCGGCGCGCTGTGGATCGCCAGCGCCGACCTCGCGCGCCAGCGCGGCGCCTTCGAGACCGACGCCCGCATCGCGCACCGGCTGCTGTCGCAGCGCGCCGTGCAGCACGACGCGATTCTGGCCACGTTGGCACTGCTGCAACCCGGCGGTGCCGGCGCCGAGGGGCCCGAACAGCGCCTGCCCGCGGTCTACCCGCAGGTGCTGGGCGTGCAAAAGCGCGAACGCGATGCGGCCTGGCCCGAGGCACGCTTGCAGGCGGCCGAGGCCGAGTCGCGCCGGGTGCGGCGCGCCGTGTTCGCCGGGCTTGCCGACACCGGCGCTCGATTCACGATCGTCCGCGCGGCCGAGCCGGCCAGTTATGCGCTGCAGATCGACATCCAGCGCATGCTGCCGTGGGCCGAGTGGCCGATGGCGCGCGACGGACCGGCGCGGGCCGCCTTGCGGATCGACGGCCGCAGCGTGGTGCTGCATCCCGGCGCCAGCGCTGCAGGCGGGGTTCGCAGCTTCGAGTTCGCCAAGCAGCTGGCGGCCGACAGCCAGCCGTTCGATCTGCTCGTGGCGCGCCGCGTGGGTGTGGCCGAGCTGCCCTGGCTGGCCCTGCTGGCGTGGTGCGCGGCGGTGGCTGCCGTCACCGCCGCGCTGGCTGCGTGGCGCCGCCAGCTCGACGCCCGCCGCCGTGCCGAAGAGCTGCTGCGGCTGGGCCAGGTGGGCCGGCTCAACGCTCTGGGCGAACTGGCCGCCGGCATGGCGCACGAATTGAACCAGCCGCTGACGGCGCTGCTGGCCAGCACCCAGGCGGCCGGCCGCCTGCTGGCCGATGATCCACCCGACCTCGCCACCGCGCGCGACGCGCTGGCACGCGCAGTGCGGCAGGCGCAGCGCGCCGGCGACGTGGTGGCACGCCTGCGCCGGCTGGTGCAGCGGCCCGACACCGCGGCCGCGACGCGTTCGCTGTCACTGGCCGATGCGGCGGACAACGTGCTGCGCCTGCTCGAACCCGAGTGTGCGCGGCGCGGTGTGCGGGTGGAGGTGCGGGCGGGCACGGCGGCGATGGCGGTCGTCGCCGACCCGGTGGCGGTGGAGCAGATCGTGCACAACCTGCTGATGAACGGCCTGCAGGCGCTGGAGCAAGTGCCCGAAGGCGAACGCACGCTGAGCATCGAGATCGGCCCGGCCGAGGCCGGCATGGCCGCGCTGGTAGTGCGCGACAGCGGGCCGGGCGTCGCCCCGGAAGCGCTGCCGCGCTTGTTCGAACCGTTCTTCACGACGCGCGCCGGCGGGCTCGGCCTGGGCCTGAGCCTGTGCGAGACGCTCGCCACCGCCATGGGCGGCGCGCTGGCGTGCCACAACCGCGTGCCGCGCGGGGCCGAGTTCCGCCTCACGCTGCCCGCGGCGACCGTGTGATGCAGACCCCGCTGATCCAGTTGGTCGACGACGACGATGCGGTGCGCGACGCGCTCGCGCTGCTGATCGGCACGGTGGGTTTGCGCGTGCGGGCCTGGGCCGACCCGCTGGCCTTCCTTGCCGGCTTCGACCGCGCCAGCATCGGCGCCATCGTGCTCGACGTTCGCATGCCCGGCATCGGCGGGCTGGCGCTGCTGGAGCGGCTGCTGGCCGAGGGCGCGGACCAGCCGGTGATCATGCTCACCGGCCATGGCAGCGTGGAGTTGTGCCGGCGCGCGTTCAAGTCCGGCGCCGCCGAGTTCCTGGAAAAGCCGGTCAACGACGACCAACTGCTCGAAGCGCTGCAGCACGCCGTGCGCGCGCACGTGAAGTCGCGCGAGCGCCACCAGGCCGACCGCACGGCGCGCGAGCGCCATGCGCAACTCTCGCCGCGCGAGCGCGAGGTGCTGGGGCTGATCGTCGCCGGCCTGACCAACAAGGGGATCGGCCGCGCGCTGCAGGTGTCGCCACGCACCGTGGAGACGCACCGCGCCAACCTGTTCGCCAAGCTGGAAGCCGAGTCGCTGGCGCAGTTGATCCGGCGCTATGCGCAACTGGTCGACGACGAACCGGCGGCTCCGTAGAACTACGCAGGGCGGGGCGTGCGCACACGCATACCGCCGCGCGCGCGAAATTCCTACAGTGGCGGCACGGCCTGAACGTCGGCCGGCACACCCCAGGAGCCCCTCCCATGAAGAACCTCTTTCGCCATTCGGTCCTCGCCCTCGCCACCGGCGCCAGCTTCGCTGCCCACGCCCAGGCCGTGCGCACCGAGAAGAACATGTCGCTGGACCTTGCCAACCAGATCGCCGCCGCGGCGGTGGCGGCCTGCCAGGCCGGCGGCTACGCGGTCAGCGCGACCGTGGTCGACCGCGCCGGCAGCGTGCGCGCGGTGCAGCGCGCCGACAACGCCGGCCCGCACACACTCGATTCGAGCCACCAGAAGGCCTACACCTCGGCGTCGGCGAAGAACACCACGCTGGCGATGATGGAAGGCGCGCAGAAGAACCCGGCCGGCGCCAACCTGGTCCACATGCCCGGCTTCCTGCTGCTCGGCGGCGGCGTGCCGGTCAAGGTGGGCAACGAGGTGATCGGCGCGGTCGGCGTCGGCGGTGCGCCGGGTGGCCAGCTCGACGAGCAGTGCGCGAACACGGCGCTCGACAAGCTCAAGGAGCTGCTGAAGTGAGGCGCCTGGCGATGGCGGTTGCCGCCGCGGCGCTTGCGCTGGCCGCCACGCCGCTGGCGGCGCAGACCGCGCCGAGCGCCGCCCAGGCGGCCCGCTACACCGGCCTGCATGCCGCCGCCTGGCGCGGCGACCCGGCCGCGCTGCAGCAGGCGCTGGGCGCCAAAGCCAATGTCAACACGCGCGACGACCAGGGCCGCACGCCGCTGCACGTGGCCACGTTCGCCAAACAGCGCGATGCGATTCGCGCGCTGGCACGCGCCGGCGCGCAACTCGGCGCGCTGGAGAACGACCGCTATGACGCGGTGACCATCGCCGCCGTGGCGAACGACGAAGACAGCCTGCGCGTGCTGCTCGAACTCGGCGCCAGCGCCAGGCTCACCACCAGCCGCTACGACGGCACCGCGCTGATCGCCGCCGCCCACCTGGGGCACGACGGCGTGGTGCGCCAGTTGATTGGCGCCGGCGCGCCGCTGGACCATGTGAACAACCTGCACTGGACTGCGCTGATCGAATCCATCGTGCTCGGCGATGGCGGGCCCAGGCACGTGGCGACCCTGCGCGCGCTGGTCGACGCCGGCGCCAGCACGAAGCTGACCGATCGTGAGGGCCGCACGCCGCTGGTGCTGGCTCAATCGCGCGGGTACGCCGAGATGGTGCGCATCCTGCAGCAAGCCGGTGCCCGGTGAGAGCCGGCCTCGACCCGGCCCGCGAGGCGGGGGCCATGGCCCCGGCCCGGCAAGAACCGGGGGCGTCCCTAGAATGGCCGGCTCCCTGCCCACCGGTCACTCCTCATGTCCTCCGGCCTGATCCGCATTCGCGGCGCCCGTCAGCACAACCTCAAGAACCTCGACCTCGACATCCGCACCGGTGAGATGACGGTGGTGACCGGGCCCAGCGGCTCGGGCAAATCCAGCCTGGTGTTCGACACGCTGTATGCCGAAGGCCAGCGGCGTTACGTGGAAACCTTCAGCGCCTACGCGCGCCAGTTCCTCGACCGCATGGACCGGCCGGCGGTGGACCGGGTGGACGGTGTGCCGCCGGCCATCGCAATCGACCAGACCAATCCGGTGCGCAGTTCGCGCAGCACGGTCGGCACGATGACCGAGTTGAACGACCACCTGAAGTTGCTGTTCGCGCGCGCGGGGGAGTTGTTCGACAAGCAGACGGCGCAGCGCGTGCGGCACGATTCGCCCGAGACGATTTACGCGGAGCTGATGCAGCGCACGCGCGATGGCGACCCGCGTGTTGTCGTGACCTTCCCGGTCGAACTGCCCGCCAACACCAGCGCCGACGAAGTGCAGCAGTGGCTCGCGGCCAGCGGCTTCACCAAGGTGCGGGCCGAGCGCGAGGTGGCCTCGCCCACCGGCCCGCGCAAGGTGCTGGATGTGGTGGCGGACCGGTTCCGTTTGCAGGGCACCGAAAAGGTCCGCGCGGTGGAGGCGATCGAAACGGCGCTGAAGCGCGGCGGAGGTCGCGTCAACGTTGACGTGATGAAAGAAGAAGCGGAGCCCGATCTGTGGCGCTTCTCCACCGGCCTGCACTGCCCCGACAGCGACCTGCGCTACAGCGACCCGCAGCCCGCGCTGTTCAGCTTCAACTCGGCCTACGGCGCCTGCGAAACCTGCCGCGGCTTCGGGCGTGTGATCGGCGTCGACTACGGCCTGGTGATTCCCGACCACCGCAAGACGCTGCGCGCCGGCGCCATCAAGCCGATCCAGACGCCGGCGTGGAAGTCGTGCCAGGACGACCTGCTGAAGTACGGCGCCGAAGCCGGCATTCCGCGCGACACCGCGTGGTCGCAGCTGACCGAGGCGCAACGCGACTGGATCATCAACGGCACGCCCAGCTGGAAGGGCAACTGGAACAAGCAGTGGTACGGCGTGAAGCGCTTCTTCGAGTACCTGGAGAGCAAGGCCTACAAGATGCACATCCGCGTGCTCTTGTCCAAGTACCGGAGCTACACGCCGTGCCACGTGTGCGGCGGCGCGCGGCTGAAGACCGAGGCGCTGCTGTGGCGCATGGGCACGAAGCCCGACGCCGATGCAGTGATGCCGCCGGCCAAGCGCTTCATGCCCATCGGGGTGACTTGGTCACGCGACCAACTTGAATCATTACCCGGCCTGACGGTCCACGACCTGATGCTGATGCCGATCGACCGCATCCGCCGCTTCTTCGACGGTTTCGATGACAGCCCCCAAGACGCCTCAGGCGTCGCCCCCCCGGGGGGGAGCGAGCCCCTTGGGGCGCCCCGGCGTGGGCTCTCGTTGCCCAGCACGATGCTCGATGAAGCGTTGAAACTGCTGCTCGACGAAGTGCGCACGCGGCTCAAATACTTGTGCGATGTCGGCATCGGCTACCTCACGCTGGACCGCCAGAGCCGCACGCTCAGTGGCGGCGAGGTGCAGCGCATCAACCTCACAACGGCGCTCGGTACGTCGCTGGTGAACACGCTGTTCGTGCTGGACGAGCCCAGCATCGGCCTGCACCCGCGCGACATGAACCGCATCATCACCGCCATGCACCGGCTGCGCGACGCCGGCAACACGCTGGTGGTGGTGGAGCACGACCCGGCCGTGATGCTGGCCGCCGACCGGCTGATCGACATGGGCCCCGGCCCCGGCGAGCGCGGCGGCAGCATCGTGTTCGACGGCACGCCGGATGACATCCGCCAGGCCGACACGCTGACCGGCGCTTACCTGGGCTCGCGCAAGCAGGTGAGCATGGGCATCAAGCGGCTGGTGACCGACGCTACGCCGAAGCTGATCGTCGAAGGCGCGCGCGACCACAACCTGAGAGGAGTCACCGTCGAGTTCCCGCTGCGGCACCTGGTGTGCGTGACGGGTGTGTCGGGCTCGGGCAAGAGCACCTTGATGCAGGACGTGCTGTACCCCGCGCTGCAACGCCACTTTGGCAAGGCGACCGAAACACCGGGCGAACACGACCGCCTTCTGGGGGCGGATTGGCTGACCGACGCGGTGTTCGTCGACCAGTCGCCGATCGGCAAGACGGCGCGTTCCAACCCGGCGAGTTATGTCGGCGCGTTCGACGAGATCCGCAAGCTGTTCGCCCAATCACCGTTGGCGGTGCAGCGTGGTTACGGCCCGGGCATGTTCAGTTTCAACGCCGGCAATGGCCGCTGCCCGACCTGCGGCGGCTCGGGCTTCGAGCATGTGGAGATGCAGTTCCTGAGCGACGTGTACCTGCGCTGCCCGGATTGCGACGGCCGCCGCTTTCGCGCCGAACTGCTGGAAGTGAAGATCGACCGGCGGATGCCTGGCGACGTGGTGCGCGACCTCAGCGTGGCGGATGTTCTGGAGCTGACGGTCAGCGAAGCCGTGCAACTGTTCCGTGACGACCGCGAGCTGCTGCGTGTGCTGCAACCGATCGTCGACGTCGGCCTGGAATACGTCAAGCTCGGCCAGCCCGTGCCCACGCTCAGCGGTGGCGAGGCGCAGCGGCTCAAGCTGGCCGGCTTCCTGGCCGAATCGGCGCAAAGCAGCAGCGCCAGCCGCCAGGCGCTGGCCAGGAAGGGCACGCTGTTCATGTTCGACGAGCCGACCACCGGCCTGCACTTCGACGACATCGCCAAGCTGATGCGTTCGTTCCGCAAGCTGCTCGACGCGGGGCACTCGCTGATCGTCATCGAACACAACCTCGACGTGATCCGCGCGGCCGATTGGTTGATCGACCTGGGGCCGGAAGGCGGCGAGGGTGGTGGCCACCTGGTGTGCACCGGCACGCCCGAAGACGTGAAGCGCCACCCCACGTCGCACACCGGCAAGGCGCTGGCCGACTACGACCGCGCGATGGGGCTGGACGGTCACAAAGTGGAAGACGGCCGGCCGCTGCAGAGCCTGCTGAAGACGGCGCGAGATGAACGCCGTGCGAGCGGAGAAGTCATTCGAATCGTCAATGCGCGCGAGCACAACCTCAAGGCCATGAACGTCGACATCCCGCGCGGCAAGTTCAGCGTGGTCACCGGTGTGTCGGGTTCGGGCAAGAGCACGCTGGCCTTCGACATCCTGTTCAACGAAGGCCAGCGGCGCTACCTCGAAAGCCTGAACGCCTACGCGCGCAGCATCGTGCAGCCGGCCGGCCGGCCCGAGGTGGACGCGGTCTATGGCATCCCGCCCACCGTGGCCATCGAGCAGCGCCTGAGCCGCGGCGGGCGCAAGAGCACGGTGGCCACCACCACCGAGGTGTGGCACTTCCTGCGCTTGCTGTACGTCAAGCTGGGCCTGCAGCATTGCCCCAAGGACGGCTCGCCGGTCAAGCCGCAGAGCGCCGAGAGCATTGCCGCGCAATTGCTGCGAGACCCGGCCAAGGGCGGGCACAAGGGCCAGCATGTGGGCCTGCTGGCGCCGCTGGTGGTCAACCGCAAGGGCCTGTACACCGACCTGGCCAAGTGGGCCAAGGGGCGAGGCCACACGCACCTGCGCGTTGATGGCGAGTTCGTTGCCGTGAGCCCGTGGCCGCGGCTGGACCGCTTCAAGGAACACACGCTGGAGCTGCCGGTGGGTGACATGATCGTCAGCGCCGACCACGAAGCCGAACTGCGCGCGCTGCTGGCCAAGGCGCTGGAACTGGGCAAGGGCGTGATGCACCTGCTGACACCGCTGGACGGTTTGAAAGGCGCGATGCTCACGAATGGCGCCACTGCGAACATCGGCAGCGTGAAAGTGTTCAGCACCAAACGCGCCTGCCCCACCTGCGGCACCAGCTACGCCGAGCTGGACCCGCGCATGTTCAGCTACAACAGCAAACACGGCTGGTGCAGCACCTGCGTGGGCACCGGCCTGGCACTGACCAAGGATCAGCGCAAGGCGTATGACGATTCGGTTCGCGAAGACGACGACAAGGGCCGCGAGCAGAGCTTCCCGTCCGAAGAACAAGAGGTCGAGGGCCTGGTCGATGAGCCGTGCCCGGAATGCGCGGGCACGCGCCTGAACCTGATTTCGCGCGGTGTCACCTTCGAAGGCCATTCGATCGCGTGGGTGGCGCAATGGTCCGTCACCGACACACGCCAATGGGTGGCCGCGCTGAAGCTCGAAGGCCGCGACGCGCAGATCGCGCGCGACGTGGTCAGCGAAATTGCGAGCCGCCTCGAATTCCTCGAAGAAGTGGGCCTGGGCTACCTGACGCTGGACCGCGCCGCGCCCACCTTGAGCGGCGGCGAAGCGCAACGCATCCGTCTGGCCGCGCAACTGGGCAGCAACCTGCAGGGCGTGTGCTACGTGCTGGACGAGCCCACGATCGGCCTGCACCCGCGCGACAACCAGATCCTGCTGAAAGCCCTGCAGGGCCTGAGCGACAAGGGCAATACGCTGGTGGTGGTGGAGCACGACGAAGACACGATCCGCCGTGCCGAGCACATCATCGACATCGGGCCGGGGGCCGGCAAGCGGGGTGGCCATTTGGTGGCGCAAGGCTCGGTGGCGGAGCTGTCGGCGAATGCCGATTCAGTGACGGGCAAGTGGTTGGCACACCCGCTGGTGCACCCGGTGCAGCCGCGGCGGCCAGTCACGCGCAAGCTGGACGGCTTGAAGTGGCTCACGGTCACCGGCGCATCGCTGCACAACCTGCAACACCTCACCGTCCCGATTCCCCTGCAACGCCTGGTCGCCGTCACCGGCGTCAGCGGCTCCGGCAAGTCCACGCTGGCGCGCGACGTGCTGCTGACCAATGTGCACGCGGCGGTGGGCCAGCGTGCCACCAAGGCCGGCCGAGACGGCATCGCCAAAGGCGGCCACCCCGCGTGGGCCGGCTGCGACAGCATCAGTGGCTACGAGGTGATCGACCGCGTGCTCGAAGTCGACCAGACGCCGATCGGCAAAACTCCACGCTCCTGCCCCGCCACCTACATCGGCTTCTGGGACGTGATCCGCAGGCTGTTCGCCGACACGCTCGAAGCGCGCGCCCGCGGCTACGCACCCGCGCGCTTCAGCTTCAACACCGGCGAAGGCCGCTGCCCCGGCTGCGAAGGGCAGGGCATGCGCACCATCGCGATGAGCTTCCTGCCCGACGTGAAAGTGCCCTGCGAGGTGTGCCACGGCGCACGCTTCAACGCCGAGACGCTGGCCGTCAGCTGGCGCGGCAAGAGCATCGGCGACGTGCTGAAGATGGAGATCGATGAAGCGGTGGAGTTCTTCGCCGCCATGCCCCACATCGCGCACCCGCTGCAGCTGATGAAAGACGTGGGGCTGGGCTACCTCACGCTTGGCCAACCGTCACCCACGCTCAGCGGCGGCGAAGCCCAGCGCATCAAGCTCGTCACCGAACTCAGCAAGGTGCGCGACGACATCACACGCCGCGGCAACAAGGCCCCGCACACGCTGTACGTGCTGGACGAACCCACGGTCGGGCTGCACATGGCCGACGTCGAAAAGCTCATCCGCGTGCTGCACCGCCTGGTCGATGGCGGCCACAGCGTGGTGGTGATCGAACACGACCTCGACGTCATCGCCGAAGCCGACTGGGTCATCGACCTCGGGCCGGAGGGCGGTGTGAAGGGTGGGGCGGTGGTGGGCGAGAGTGCGCCGGAGGGCTTGGTGGCGAATGCGCGCAGCCATACGGGGGCGGCGTTGCGGGGGGTGTTGGCACGGCGGTAGCCGATTCTCTCCTTGCGCTGCTCGCCGGTCTGCCTCGCCGTCTGCCCCTTGTGGCGAACGCCACTGCCGCATATCCTGATGTTGGAAGCAACGCGGCGCACTGCATGACAGCTCAAGGCGCCGGTCTGCGGGAGGGGATCCTTTGCCGGACCATGACGTCTTTCTGAGCTACCACTGGCGCGATCACTCGGTGGTCGAGGCCTTGGCGCTGCGGTTGCGCGATGCCGGGCTGAACGTCTTCCTGGACCGCTGGTACCTCACCCCCGGCACCCATTGGTTGCAGGCGCTGGAAAGCGCATTGGCACGCTGCGGCGCGGTGGCAGTCTGCACCGGCAGTGAGATGGGGCCCTGGCAACAGCGCGAGGCCTATTCCGCGCTGGAGCGGCAGGTCGCCGCCGACCGGCAGGGTCAGCGCTTTCCCGTCATCCCGGTGCTGCTCCCCGGCTCGGAGGCGCCGCTCGGCTTCCTCAGTCAGAACACCTGGGTCGACCTGCGAGACGGTCTGGACGACCCACTTCGCCTGACGATCCTGGCCAAAGCAATTCGAGGCGAGGCGCCGGGGCCCGAACTGCAGGCGTCGATCGAACAGGTCACTGCTGCCGTCTGCCCCTACCGTGGGCTGCTCTATTTCCGCGAGGAGGATTCCCCCTTCTTCTTCGGCCGTGAGGCGCCGACGGCGAGCTTGATCGAGGCGGTGAACCGCCAAGAGTTCGTGGCGGTGGTCGGCGCGTCGGGCAGCGGAAAGTCGTCGCTCGTGCGTGCCGGCCTCGTGCCGGCGCTGCGCCGCCAGCGTGACGTGAACTGGGAAATCGTCACGCTGTTTCCCGGCGACCGGCCCTTGTACAACCTGGCCGCGGCATTGCTGCCGCTGCTGGAACCCGACATCGGCGAAGTCGCCGCGCTGCTGGAAATCAAGCGTCTGGCGCAAGCCCTGCGTGACGGCAACATCCTGCTTCGTGACGTGGTGCAGCGCGCTTTGCTGAAGCAGCCCGGCACCCAACGCCTGTTGCTCGTGGTGGACCAGTGGGAAGAACTCTTCACGCTGAACGAGGACGTCGACGATCGCCAGCGCTTCATCGACGGGCTGCTTGAAGCGACGCGGAACTCGCCTCTCAGTGCGGTGTTGACGTTGCGCGGCGACTTCTTCGGGCGCGCAGTCACGAGCCACCGCCAGTTGGCGGACCGCCTGCAGGGTGCGCAAGTGAACCTCGGACCGATGCAGGAGGGTGAATTGCGCCAAGCTGTCGTCGAGCCAGCCAAGAGGCTCGGCCTGGAATTCGAACCCAATCTCGTCGAACTGATCCTTGAACAGGCGCTTGGCGAACCGGGCCACCTGCCGCTGCTGGAGTTCGTGCTGCGCGGGTTGTGGGAGAAGCGCCAGGGACGACTGATGCACCGGGCGGCCTACGACGCGATGGGCCAGCTTGAAGGTGCGATTGCCGCGCGAGCCGAAGCACTTTTCGATTCCCTGACCCGAAACGACCCGCAGGCCGAGCAGCGCATCCGCTCCATCGTCCTTCGCCTCGTCCGCCCCGGGGAAGGCGAGCAAGACACACGCCGCCGTGCGGCGCTGACCGATTTCGACGCGCCTGCGGTCAAGCTCATCCGGCGGCTCGCGGATGATCGCCTGCTCGTCAGCTCGGCTCCAAGTACCACCGAGGCCCCCAAGGTCGAGGTGGCCCACGAAGCGCTGATCCTTCACTGGGCCAGGTTGCGCGAGTGGGTCCGTGCGGACCGCGACTTCATGGCCTGGCGGCAGCGCACCGGCGATCAGGCGCAGGAATGGGACAGGCTGGGTCGAACGGCGGACCTGGCTCTGCGGGGGCTGCCGCTGGCGCAGGCGCGCGCGTGGCTGAACCGGCGGCGCGCAGACCTGTCCGACCTGGAATGCGACTTCATCCGGGCCGGCGCGCGGCGCCGCAACCTGTTCCTCGCCACGGTCGCCGGTACCAGCATCGTTTCCGTGGCGGTGATCGTCTACTTCGCCGTGGCTGCAAACGCCGAGCGACAGCGCGCGGAACTGGCGCGCGATGACGCGGAAGGTCTGGTCGAGTACATGGTCTACGACTTGCGCGATGCCCTCGCTCCGGTCGGTCGATTGGATTTGATGGCGGGCATCAACCAGCGCGTCGATGATTACTACGGGCGCGTCGGTGATGCGGGTTCCCAGCAGATCCAGCGGCGGCGCATGAGCGCAGCGAACAACCAGGGCGATACGCTTCTGGCTCAAGGCAAGCTCGACGCGGCGCGCCAGACCTATGGGCAGGCGCTGGCGATTGCCGAGCGGCTGGCCCAGGCCGACCCGTCCAACACCCAGTGGCAGCGCGATCTTTCAGTCAGCCACGAGAAGCTCGGCGACGTGGAGGTGGCCGCGGGCAAGCTCGACGCGGCGCGCAAGGCCTATGAGCGGGCGCTGGCGATTCGCGAGCGGCTGGCCCAGGCCGACCCGTCCAATACCGAGTGGCAGCGCGATCTATCGGTCAGCTACAGGCAGCTCGGCAACGTGGACTCCAAGCAGTCGAAGGCCGGCGAGGCGTTGGCGATGTTCGAACGAAGCGCGGTGATTGCCGAACGGCTGGCGACCTTGGACCCGAGCAATGCGACGTGGAAGAATGACCTCGAATGGGTGAGAGGCCGTGTCGCATCTTTGCGCGCCGGTGCAAAGCGGTGACGACCGTCAATGCACCGCGCCGCAGTCCCCGACTGTTCGATCTTGCGTTCTGGCATCTCGTCGTGCGTCCGCCCATGAAGCTGGCGGCCGGTCAGGTCCTTGCGAATGCCACCCCATTGCTTGAAGAAGAAGGCTGCGCTCGAGCACGCCACGTGCCGGTGAACTTGTTCGACCCATTGGAGGCAAACAGTCGCTCGCGATCAGGGTTGCAGCCTCAACAATTCCATACCGTGCGAACTGACGATTGAATTTCAGCGTCGGTCAAGCGCCTGAAGAAACTCATCCGCCGTCACGATCGCCCGGCTGAACTCGGTCGCCAGCACCAGCAGATCGCGGTCGCCGGTGACCAGAAAATCCGCCTTGCCGATCGCAGCCAGTTCGAGGAACCGTTGGTCGTTCACATCGCGGCACACGGGCAGCTTGGGCAGCCGTGCCGGCATGCGCACGGTGCGGCAGTACGGCAGGTAGTCTGCCAGCAACTCTTCCTGGTCTTGCGCTGAGAGCTTGAACTTGGGGTAGGCCAGCACGCGGATCAGTTCGGCGGCGGTGGCCTGGCTGATGATGGGCTTGAAGCGTCCGCCCTGCCACGCCTGCCGCAATTCCGCCGTTCGGCCTTGGGCGAACACCAGCGCAGAGAGCGCGAGATTGGTGTCCAGCACCACCACGGGTGGCTTGCTCATTGCGCGGCTTCAGGGGCGCTTGCGGGCCCACTTCACGGCGGCGGCCACGTTGGCCGGTGTGATGTCGAGTTCGGCCAGCTTGGCGCGCAACGCGTCTGCACGCTGTATGCGCACCGGCGTCAGGATGATCTGGCCACCGCGCGTTTCAACGTCGAAATACTCGGCGGGCCCGATCGACGCCGTGACGCTCTTGGGCAGCGTGAGCTGGTTCTTGGAGGTGATCTTGGCGAGCACGATATGAAGACCTCGAAGTAAGGAATCCTTACTTTATCACCTTGGTCGAAATCGAATCCGCCGGCGGAGGTCGACTTCTGCATTCACGCAAACGGGCCATTTGGCTGTTGGGGACATTGAAGGTGATGGGTTCAGGCCGGGCCCAACCGACCCCGCGATCACGGCGGCCCCTGCCGGAGCCGCCGCGCCTTACTTGCCGTGCTCCGCGTAGGCCAGCCGGATCGCCAGGTGCGCCTTCAATCGCTCGGCGGCTCCGGGCAGCTTGCGTTTCACATCGCGTTTGGCGCGCTGCACGTTGTCGCGCAGAACATGCAGTTTCGCCCGATTTCGTTCTGCCTGAATGGCCATGCTTTTCTCCGTTGGTGGACGGGCAGGGTACACGACGCGCCTGCGCGTCAGCACAAGCCCGATTCCGGCGACCCGTTAAGCTGAGTGGCCATGAACCCCAGTCCCCGAAAAATCCTCGTCAGCGGTGCCACCAGCGGCATCGGCGCGGCCATTGCCCAGGCGTTTGCCGCGCTGGGCGACGCGGTCAGCGTCACCGGCGCGACCGAGGCTGAAGTGAAGCGGGCCGCCGATGACCCGGCCTTCGCCGGCATCACCTGCCAGGCGCTCGACGTGCGCGACGCTGCTGCGGTGGCGGCCTTCGTCGATGGCTTGGGCGAACTGGACGCGGTGGTCAACTGCGCCGGCGTCATTCGCCGGGGCGCCGAGCACGACCCGGCGGTGTTTGCCGAGGTGATCGACATCAACCTCAGCGGCACGATGCGGGTATGCTCGGCCGCGCGCGCGGGGCTGAAGGCGCGCCGCGGCTGCATCGTCAACACGGCGTCGATGCTGAGCTTTTTCGGTGGCGGCCTGGTGCCGGGCTACAGCGCCAGCAAGGGCGGTGTGGCGCAGCTGACCAAGAGCCTGGCCATCGCGTACGCGGCTGACGGCATACGCGTCAACGCGGTGGCGCCGGGCTGGATCGCCACGCCGCTCACGCAGGCACTGCAGGACGACCCGGCGCGGTCGGCGCCGATCCTGGCGCGCACCCCGATGGGCCGCTGGGGCACGCCGCAGGATGTGGCCGGGCCGGTGCTGTTCCTGTGCAGTGCTGCGGCCCGGTTCGTCACCGGCGTGGTGCTGCCGGCGGACGGCGGCTACCTGATCGGCTGAGAGGCTGAGAGTCTTTCAATCATGCCCGCTCATCACACCAGAAGACGCCCGCTCGTCGTTGCAAATGCTCGCCATAGCCCGAGCTATGGCTGCGCTTTGCGCCTAGATCGGCCGCCTTCTGGCGCGCTGCTCGGAC
>JANORB010000185.1:0-4864 GCA_031415135.1 Methylibium sp. | reverse complement strand
CGATGTGCAGCCCGGCGACGAGGTGGTGACCGAGATCGCCGGCATCGGCCGGCTGGTCAACACCATCGTCGGCGACGAAAGTTTCGGGCGTTGAGGACAGAGCCGCATGCAAATCCAGCACCTGATCGACGGCAAGCCGGTGGCCGGCAGCGCCTGCTTCGAGAGCCTCAACCCGGCCACACAGGAGGTGCTGGCCGAGGTGGCGCGCGGTGGCTCCGCCGAGGTCCATGCCGCGGTCGCCGCCGCCCAAGCCGCGTTCCCGGCCTGGGCCGCGCGGCCGGCGGCCGAGCGCGCGAAGCTGATGCATCGGCTCGGTGAGCTGATTGCGCAACACGTGCCGGAACTGGCTGAAACCGAATCGCGCGACACCGGGCAAGTCATCAGCCAGACGCGCCACCAGCTGATCCCGCGCTCGGCCGACAACTTTCACTACTTCGCCGAAATGTGCACCCGCACCGACGGCCACACCTACCCGACACCGACGCACCTGAACTACACGCTGTTCCACCCGGTCGGTGTGTGCGCGCTGATCTCGCCGTGGAACGTGCCCTTCATGACCGCGACGTGGAAGGTCGCGCCCTGCCTGGCTTTCGGCAACACGGCGGTGCTGAAGATGAGCGAACTGTCGCCGCTGAGCGCGGCGCGGCTGGGTGAGCTGGCATTGGAGGCCGGCATCCCGGCGGGCGTGCTGAACATCGTGCACGGCTTCGGCAACGAGGCCGGCGAACCGCTGTGTGCGCACCCCGGTGTGCGTGCCATTTCCTTCACCGGCTCGACCGCCACCGGCCACCGCATCGTCCGCGCCGCCGGCCTGAAGAAGTTCAGCATGGAACTCGGTGGCAAGAGCCCGTTCGTGGTCTTCGACGACGCCGACCTGGCGCGCGCGCTCGATGCCGCCGTGTTCATGATCTTCTCGAACAACGGCGAGCGCTGCACCGCCGGCTCGCGCATCCTGGTGCAGCAATCGATCTACGCCAACTTCGCGCGGAAGTTTGCCGAACGCGCCGGGCGGCTGCGGGTCGGCGACCCGATGGATGAGGCCACCGTCGTCGGCCCGATGATCAGCGCCGGCCACCTGGCCAAGGTGCGCAGCTACATCGAACTCGGGCCGAAGGAAGGCGCCACGCTGCTGTGCGGCGGCCTGGAGTCGCCCGACCTGCCGGCGGGTCTGCGCCGGGGCAACTTCGTGCGGCCGACGGTGTTTGCCGATGTCGACAACCGCATGCGCATCGCGCAGGAAGAAATCTTCGGCCCGGTGGCCTGCCTGATCCCGTTCAGCGACGAAGCCGACGCGGTCGCCAAGGCAAATCACATCGCCTACGGCCTGTCGAGCTATGTGTGGACCGAGAACCTCGGCCGTGCGCACCGCGTGGCGGCGGCCATCGAGGCCGGCATGTGCTTCGTCAACAGCCAGAACGTGCGCGACCTGCGCCAGCCTTTCGGCGGCACCAAGGCCTCGGGCACCGGGCGCGAGGGCGGCACCTGGAGCTTCGAGGTGTTCCTCGAACCGAAGAACGTGTGCGTGTCGATGGGGCAGCACCCGATTCCGCGCTGGGGCGCCTGACAAGGAATTCACATGGGAACACTCGCCCTCGCCGCCAAGATCACGCATGTGCCGTCGATGTACCTGTCTGAGCTCGACGGCCCGCACAAGGGTTGCCGCCAGGCCGCCATCGACGGCCACATTGAAATCGGCCGGCGCTGCCGTGAACTCGGTGTCGACACGATCGTCGTGTTCGACGTGCACTGGCTCGTCAACAGCGAATACCACATCAACTGCGCGCCGCGCTTTCAAGGTGTGTACACCAGCAACGAGTTGCCGCACTTCATCAAGAACATGGCTTATGCGTACCCGGGCAACCCGCGGCTCGGGCAGTTGATCGCCGACGCCGCCAACCAGGCCGGGGTGAAGGCCCGCGCCCACAGCCAGACCACGCTGGAGCTGGAGTACGGCACGCTGGTGCC
The DNA here is from genome assembly GCA_031415135.1 of Methylibium sp. Taxonomy (GTDB): domain Bacteria; phylum Pseudomonadota; class Gammaproteobacteria; order Burkholderiales; family Burkholderiaceae_C; genus LGRD01. The sequence goes on along the minus strand of JANORB010000185.1, from coordinate 2,899 downwards.
GATGCGCTACATGAACGCCGACCAGCACTTCAAGGTGGTCTGCGTGTCGGGCTGGTGCATGTGGCACGCGCTGCGCGAAAGCGGGCGCTTTGGGCTGGCCGTTCGCAAGGCCATCGAGGAGCATTACGACGGCACCGTGGCGATCTTCGCCAGCGGCTCGTTGAGCCACCGCTTCGCGCAGAACGGCCAGGCGCCGGAATTCATGCACAAGGTCTGGGATCCGTTCCTGGAGCAGGCCGACCAGGCGGTGGTCGATCTGTGGCGGCGCGGCGACTGGAAAACCTTCTGCGCCATGCTGCCGATGTACAACGAAAAGTGCTTCGGCGAAGGCGGCATGCACGACACCGCGATGCTGCTCGGCGCGCTCGGCTGGGACGGTTACGACCGTGGCGTGGAGATCATCACGCCGTATTTCGGCAGCTCGGGCACGGGGCAGATCAACGCGATCTTTCCGGTCGCGCCGCTGCCCGCCTGAAGGGTGCCGCCATGCCGCATCTCGTGCTGCTGTACACCGGCCAACTCGACGCCGAGACCGACATCGGCGCGCTGTGCCGCACACTGGCGGACACGATGCTCGCGCTGAAAGACGACGACGGCACGCCGGTGTTCCCGATCGGCGGCACGCGCGTGCTGGCCTACCCCGCGCCGCATTTCGCGGTGGCCGACGGCGCACACGACTGCGCTTTCGTGGTCCTCAACTTGCGCATGGGCCGAGGGCGCAGCGACGCCACCCAGCAGCGCGCCGGTGCGGCGCTGGCCGATTGCGCGCGCGCCCACTTCGATGCGCTGCTGGCGTCGCGCCCTGTCGGCATCACCTTGCAGGTCGACGTGGGCACGGAAGTCTTCGACGCCAGGCTCGGCAACCTCCATTCCTTGTTTTCCAGGCGCTGACCATGCTGCCCTCCACCACCATCGAAACCCTCGCGCGCCAGCTTTACGAGGCGCGCAAGACGCGCATCGCGCTGCGCCATTTCTCCAGCAGCCGTCCCGGCATGACGATCGACGATGGTTACGCGATCCAGCGTGAATGGGTGCGGCTCGAACTGGCCGACGGGCGCCGCATCAAGGGCCGCAAGATCGGCCTCACGTCGCGCGCGATGCAGTTGTCATCGCAGATCAGCGAGCCCGACTTTGCGCCGCTGATGGACGACATGTTCTTCGAGCAGGGCAGCGACATCGCGCATGCGCGCTTCATCGCGCCCCGGGTCGAGGTCGAGCTGGCGTTTGTGCTCGGCCGCCCGCTCAAGGGCCCGGGCGTGACGCTGTTCGACGTGCTGGGCGCCACCGAATACGTGACGCCGGCCATCGAGATCATCGACGCGCGCATCGAGCAGTTCGACCGCGAGACACGGGCGCCGCGCAAGGTGTTTGACACCATCGCCGACTTCGCGGCGAATGCCGGCATCGTGCTCGGCGGCCGGCCGGTGCGGCCGAACGAGGTCGACCTGCGCTGGGTCGGCGCCATGCTCTACAAGAACGGCGTGATCGAAGAGACCGGCCTGGCCGCGGCCGTGCTCAACCACCCGGCCCAGGGCGTGGCGTGGCTGGCCAACAAAATCGCGCGCTACGACGAACACCTGGAGGCCGGCGACGTGGTGCTCGGTGGTTCGTTCACGCGCCCCTGCACCGCCGTGCCGGGCGACACCTTCCATGTCGACTACGGGCGCTTGGGCGGCATCGGGTTTCGTTTTGTCTAGCAGGGTGAGCCGACTCGGCAGTCGAGTGCCGCGATGACGTGTCAGATCGGTTGCAGCCGCGCGTCCGCGAGCTTGACGAACCTGAGACCGCGCGCCAGCAACCCGGGCAAGGCCGCGGCAAAACCCCTGGCGGTGCCGCTGGCGGGTTTGTTCATGTGGGCAATGACGATGTCGCCGCCCTTGACGCCGCGCAGCTTGGCGGCAACGTTCGTGTGCGACAGCGTGGCACCGGCATCGGCGTTGACCGAGAACCCGGCAACCCGGTAGCCCATGGCCTCGATGGTCTGGGTCGACAGCGCGTCGTACATGGCCGTGGCGCCCCGGTAATAGCGCGGCGGCCTGCCTGTGAACTGGGTGATGGCCTGGGCGCCACCGGCCACTTCGGCTTGCAGATGGGCCACGTCGGGCACGCCCAGGATGCCGTAGACGCGGCGTCGCGCGCCGACGATGGCGGGCACGTGCGCGCTGCCGTGGTCTTCCAGGTCGAACAGGTCGGCGTGTGACAACAATTCGGCGGCGCCGGCCGGGTTGCGGTCGAGCCACTTCTTCGTCACGAACAGCGTCGCCGGGATCCGGTGCGCCACCAGCAGCGCAATCAACTCCGTGTCGTAGCGCCCGCCGCAGGCATCGAATGTCAGCGCGACTTCCTGGCCATTCGAAGTCTCGGTCTGCGCCAGCCGATGGTGGGTTTCGGTCGGCGCCTGGGCGCCGGCGCCGAACGAGAGGAGCAGCGCAAAAGCCGCAAAAAAATGTTTCATGGGTTCTGAACGCGCGAGGCGCCTGCGCGGTTGATGCGATCCTGATCCCCGGCGCCGTCATTTGTAAGTTCGTGCCCCGACCGTGGGCCCGCGCGGTGCCCGTGCACGTTCGCGCCGAAGATCGCCGCTTGCTGGCCACCACCAGCAACGAGCAGGGTCTCTACACGATGCGCCTGCCGGCCCGGCACCGCGTGGGCCTGGGCACCGACCTGTCGGGCGCGGCTGGCCTGGTGGTGCTCACCGGCCGATGCGGCTTCTCGATCGGCGCTTGCCTGCGCCACGCGGCCACCTGAAGGGTGAGGACTCAGAGGCTGAGAGTTTTTTGAATTGACTCCCTCTCCCTCTGGGAGAGGGTGGGGGTGAGGGCTCGCGAAACACCATCGTGCCGGGCGCAGCCCCAACCCTCTCCCCAAAGGGGCGAGGGAGCAAGTACGGTCGCGGCAG
>JANORB010000184.1:0-2680 GCA_031415135.1 Methylibium sp. | reverse complement strand
GCACATGGTGTTGACCGGCGAGCCGGGCTCGTCGAAGGTCAGCGTGGCGATGCCGTCTTTCAGCTCATAGCGGATCGTTTTCATGGGCTCAGATCCGCTCGACGATGGTGGCGATGCCCATGCCGCCGCCCACACACAGCGTGGCCAGGCCGTAGCGCAGCTTGCGCCGGTGCAACTCGTCGATCAGCGTGTTCAGGATCATCGCGCCGGTGGCGCCGAGCGGGTGGCCCATCGCGATGGCGCCGCCGTTGACGTTGACCTTCTCGTGCGGCACGCCCATCTCCTTCATGAAGCGCATCGGCACGGCGGCGAAGGCTTCGTTGACCTCGAACAGGTCGATCTGCTCGATCGTCAAACCCGCCTTGGCAAGCGCCTTGCGCGCCGCCGGCATCGGGCCGGTCAGCATGATGGTCGGGTCGGCACCGCTCAGCGCGGCGGCGACGATGCGCGCGCGCGGCGTGAAGCCGTGGGTCTTGCCGGCGGCCTCGGAGCCGATCAGAACAGCCGCCGCGCCATCGACGATGCCCGACGAGTTGCCGGCGTGGTGCACATGGTGGATGCGCTCGACCTGCGGGTAGCGTGTCAGCGCGACCTGGTCGAAGCCCAGCGCGCCGATCTGCTCGAACGCGCTCTTCAACGCGGCCAGCCCTTCCATCGTCGTGTGCGGCTTGATGAACTCGTCGACGTCCAGGATGGTCTGCTCGAGGAAGTCCTTCACCGGCACCACCGAGCCGGCAAAAAAGCCGCCCTCGCGCGCCGTGGCGGCGCGCCGTTGCGACTCAAGCGCGAACGCGTCGACATCGCTGCGGCTGAAACCTTCGATCGTGGCGATCAGATCGGCGCCGATGCCTTGCGGCACAAACGCGGTGGCCGAATTCGTCTCCGGGTCGTGCGCCCACGCGCCGGAGTCCGAGCCGATCGGCACCCGGCTCATGCTCTCCACACCGCCGGCCACCACCAGGTCTTCCCAGCCCGAGCGCACCTTCTGCGCCGCCAGGTTCACCGCTTCCAGGCCGGAGGCGCAAAAGCGGTTGATCTGCAGGCCCGAGGCGCGAAAGTCCCAGCCCGCGCGCAACGCAGCGACCTTGGCGATCACCGAGCCTTGTTCACCCACCGGCGAGACCACGCCCATCACCACGTCGTCGACCTGCGCGGTGTCGAAATCGTTGCGGCGCTGCAGTTCGCGCAGCACGCCGGCGAGCAGGTTGATGGGTTTGACTTCGTGCAGGCTGCCGTCCTTCTTGCCCTTGCCGCGCGGGGTTCGGATGGCATCGAAAACGAAGGCTTCGGTCATGGCGGTGCTCCTGGAATGCGCGCGGTGCGGGGGGGCCTGGAAGGATGCGTGGCAGTATAGGCATCGCACCCGGCAAGTGCTGTTCTTGGTTTACCCCCAACGAGGCCAACGATGATCGAACGCACACTTTTCAGCTCGGACCACGAGGCCTTTCGCGCCAGCTTTCGCCGCTTCATGGAGCGTGAGATCGCGCCCTTCCACGCCCAGTGGGAAGAGCAGGGATACGTCGACCGCGAGGTCTGGCGCAAGGCCGGTGCGAACGGCTTTTTGTGCATGACCATGCCGGAGGAATTCGGCGGCGCCGGGGCCGACAAGCTGTACTCGGTGGTGCAGATGGAGGAGCTGGCGCGCGGCGGTTTCAGCGGCATCGGCTACGGGCTGCACAATGAGATCGTCGCGCCCTACCTGCTGCACTACGGCAGCGCGGCGCAGAAGCAGAAGTACCTGCCGGCCCTGGCGCGCGGCGACATGATCGGCGCCATTGCGATGAGCGAGCCGGCGGCCGGCTCCGACTTGCAGGGCGTCAAGAGCACGGCGCTGTTGAAAGGAGACCACTACCTGCTCAACGGCTCCAAGACCTTCATCACCAACGGCTGGCACGCCGACCTGGTGATCGTGGTGGCCAAGACCAACCCGGCTGCCGGCGCCAAGGGCACCAGCCTGCTGCTCGTCGAACGTGGCATGCCCGGCTTCGAGACCGGCCAGCGCCTGAAAAAGATCGGCCTGAAGGCGCAAGACACGGCCGAGCTGTTTTTCAACGACGTGAAGGTGCCGCTGGCCAACTTGCTCGGGCCTGAAAACCGCGGCCTCGTCTGCCTGATGGAGCAGCTTCCGTGGGAGCGCATGCAGATCGCCATCGGTGCGGCGGCCAAGTCGCAGGCCGCGATCGACTGGACGCTGGCGTATGTGAAAGACCGCAAGGTCTTCGGCCAGGCGGTGGCGCAGTACCAGAACACACGCTTCAAGCTGGCCGAAATGCAGACGCAAGTGCAGATCGCGCAGGTGTTCGTCGACAAGTGCATCGAGCTGCTGATGAAGGACCAGCTCGACACCGCCACCGCGTCGATGGCCAAGTACTGGGTCACCGACCTGGAGAACAAGGTCATCGACGAATGTGTGCAGTTGTTCGGCGGCTACGGCTACATGTGGGAGTACCCGATCGCGCGCGCTTTTGTCGATGCGCGGGTGCAGCGCATTTACGGCGGCACCAACGAGATCATGAAAGAAGTGATCAGCCGGGCGATGGGCCTGAGAGGCTGAGAGTCTTTCAATCATGCCCGCTCATCACACCAGAAGACGCCCGCTCGTCGTTGCAAATGCTCGCCATAGCCCGAGCTATGGCTGCGCTTTGCGCCTAGATCGGCCGCCTTCTGGCGCGCTGCTCGG
>JANORB010000183.1:0-6072 GCA_031415135.1 Methylibium sp. | reverse complement strand
CGCATGCGTCGCGCTTCCTGTCGGTGGCGCAGCCGGCGCTGAGCCGGCAGGTGCGCGCGCTGGAGGTCGAGCTGCGCCAGCCGCTGTTCGAGCGCAACGGCCGCGGCGTGACGCTGACCGAGGCCGGCACGCGGCTGCTGGCGCACAGCCGTGGGCTGTTGCAACAGGCCGACCGGGCGCGCCAAGACCTGGAAACCCACCGCGGCGTGCCGGCCGGCCAGCTCGTGATCGGGCTGCCGCCGAGCGTGAGCCGCACGCTCACCGGCCCGCTGGTGCGGGCTTACCGCGAGCAGTTTCCGAGCGCCACGCTGAGCATCGTCGAGGGCTTGTCGACCTACGTGCTGGAGTGGCTGGCGATCGGGCGTGTCGACTGCGCGCTGGTCTACAACGCCCAGCCGTCGGCCGAGCTCGACCTGGTGCCGGTGCTGGAGGAAAAGCTGTACCTGGTGTCGGCGCGCGGCCCGGCCAAAGGCGCAAAGTTGATCGGCGCGCCCATCGGGCTGGCGCAGGTGGCCGAGCACGCGGTGGTGATCCCGAGCCGGCCGCATGCGATGCGCATGTTGCTCGAAGGCGCGCTCGCCCGCGAAGGCCGCAAGGCGCGCGTGGCGCTGGAAATCGAAAGCGTGCCGGCCATGCTGGACCTGGTGCGGCACGACGGCTTTCACGCCGTGCTGTCGCTCAACGCCATCGAGTCGAGCGCGCATGCCGATGCCTTGCAGGTGCGGCCGATCCACAAGCCGCGCCTGACCGCGAGCCTGTGGATCGCCACCTCGGCGCGGCGGCCGCGCGGGCCGCTGATCGACGAAGCGACGCGCTTGCTGAAAGACCTGATCGTGCGCCAGTGGGCGTGAATCGCGGCCGACCGGACAAGACTCGCTCAGCAGCGTGACGCGCCAGCGTTCGGAGTCGATCGGCCCGTTCGTGCCACCGGCACAGCAACCCGCGCATTTGTGCGCTGGTTAACCCGAGCTATCGAATTTCGAGGGGGCTCCTCAGCGATGGATTGAACTTCACAGCCCGCGCGCAGCCGCCTATCTTGTGAAACGCGACCCGCACCGCCTCTGGTGCGGACCCTGAACAAGAACCTGGAGCTCGAACATGACTCGCCGAATCCTCTGCGTGGCCAGTTTTGCCGCCGCCGCACTCGCCGTCTCCACGCCCGCGCTGGCCCAGAAGGGCGCGCTGCAAAAGCTCGGCAAGGGCGAGGGGCAGGTCGACATCGTGGCCTGGGCCGGCTACATCGAACGCGGCGCCACCGACAAGGCGTTCGACTGGGTCACCGACTTCGAGAAGAAGAGTGGCTGCAAGGTCAACGTCAAGACGGCAGGCACCTCGGACGAAATGGTGGCGCTGATGAACGAAGGCGGCTTCGACCTGGTCACCGCGTCGGGCGATGCGTCCACCCGGCTGATCCGCGGCAAGAAGGTGCAGCCGATCAACGTGAACCTGATCCCGAGCTACAAGAACGTGGACGCGCGGCTGCAAAAAGCGCCCTGGCACTTTGACGCCAACACCCACTACGGCGTGCCCTACCAGTGGGGCTGGAACGTGCTGATGTACAACACCAAGGTGTTTGCCGACAAGGCGCCGACCAGTTGGTCTGTGGTGTTCGAAGAAACCACGTTGCCTGACGGCAAGAGCAACAAGGGCCGTGTGCAGGCCTTCGACGGGCCGATCTACATCGCCGACGCTGCCCTGTACCTGATGAAGAAGAACCCGGCCCTGGGCATCAAAGACCCGTACGAACTGAACGAAGCCCAGTACAAGGCCGCGCTCGACCTGCTGCGCGGCCAGCGCAAGCTGGTGGGCAAGTACTGGCACGACGCGTTCGTGCAGATCGACGACTTCACCAACGAAGGCGTGGTGGCCTCGTCGAGCTGGCAGTTCCAGGCCAACATCCTGGGCTCCAAGAAGCAGCCGATCGCGACGGTGGTGCCGGTCGAAGGCGCCACCGGCTGGGCCGACAGCACCATGATGCACGCCGAGTCCAAGCACCCGAACTGCGCCTACATGTGGCTGGAGCATTCGCTCAACCCGAAGCTGCAGGGCGACCTGTCGGCCTGGTTCGGCTCGGTGCCTTCGGTGCCGGCGGCGTGCAAGGGCAACAAGCTGCTGGGCGACGAAGGCTGCGCGCGCCAGGGCTTCGATTCGTTCGACAAGATCTCGTTCTGGCGCACGCCGACCACGCAGTGCGCGTCGCAAGGCAACGCCTGTGTGCCGTACCACAAGTGGGTGTCGGACTACATCGCGGTGCTGGGTGGCCGATGAGCCGGGCGCATGGCCGCCCGAAGGCGGGCGCGCGCCAGCCGCAGGACACGGCTGGCCTTCGGGCTGTCCAAATCCGCGCAGGCGAACTTGGAGTTGCGGCCCTCGGCCCTTGCGGAGGGTCGGCGTGTAGCGCCGGGGTGCCTCGGTGACCACGGCGGTCACGCTGGACCGCGTTTCCTGCGTCTTTGGCGAAGCTGGCCGTGAGGTGCGCGCGGTCGACGGCGTCGATCTGACGATCGAAGCGGGCGAGTTCTTCACGCTGCTCGGGCCTTCGGGCTCGGGCAAGACCACCTGCCTGCGCATGATCGGCGGCTTCACCTTGCCCACCCGCGGGCGCGTGCTGATCGGCGGTGTCGACATGTCGCTGCAGCCGCCGTATGCGCGGCCGGTGAACACGGTGTTCCAGGACTACGCGCTGTTCCCGCACATGAGCGTGCGCGACAACGTGGCGTATTCGCTGATGGTGCGCAAGGTGGGCAAGGCCGAGCGCCACCGCCGCGCCGATCAATTGCTGGCGCTGGTGGAACTGGCCGGCGTGGGCGAACGCCGCCCGGCGCAGCTCTCCGGCGGCCAGCGCCAGCGGGTGGCGCTGGCGCGGGCGCTGATCAACCAGCCGCAGGTGCTGCTGCTGGACGAACCGCTGGGCGCGCTCGACCTGAAGCTGCGCGAGCAGATGCAGACCGAGCTGAAGGCGCTGCAGCGGCGCCTGGGCATCACCTTCCTGTTCATCACGCACGACCAGCACGAGGCCTTGTCGATGAGCGACCGCATCGGCGTGTTCAACCAGGGCCGGCTCGAACAGGTGGGCACGCCGCAGGCCGTGTACAACGCGCCGGCCACGCGTTTCGTGGCGCAGTTCGTCGGCGCGGCCAATGTGCTCGATGGCGATGCGGCGCGCAGCCTGACCGGCCGGGCCAGCGTGATGCTGCGGCCCGAACGCATTCGCCTCGGCGCCGCCGCCGGCGCACGCGCCAGTGGCACGGTGCGCGAGGTGCAGTACTTCGGCTCGTTCACGCGCATCAAGGTCGACGCGGCCGGCGCGCGGTTGCAGGCCGATCTGCCCGACGCCGATGCCGCGCAATCACCCGCCGTCGGCCATGCCGTGCACCTGCACTGGGACGAACGCGCGGTCCATGGGCTGGCCGCGAACGGGTCATGATGAACGCCGCCGCGGTCTTGCCGGCCCCCGCGCCCGGCCTGCAACGCCGGCTGTCGGACCTGCTGTACACCCGGCGCGGGTTGCTGCTGCTGGCCTTGCTGGCGCCGCCCCTGCTGTGGTTCGGCGTGATCTACCTCGGCTCCTTGTTCGCGCTGCTGGCGAACGCGTTTTTCGGGCTCGACGACTACACCGGCCAGGTGGTGCGCGAATTCACGCTGAAGAACTTTGTGCAACTCGCCGACCCGTCCAACCTGGACGTGGCGCGGCGCTCCATCACCATGGCCGTGCTGGTCACGCTGGCGTGCATCGTGATCGGTTTTCCGCTCGCGTACCACATGGCGCGCCACGCCACCGGGGCGCAGAAGGCGGCGCTGTACATCGCCGTGATGCTGCCGCTGTGGTCGAGCTACCTGGTGCGCCTGTACGCGTGGAAGTTGCTGCTGGCCAAGGAGGGCGCGATCTCGTGGGTGGCGCAGCAACTGCACCTCACCGGCTTGCTCGAAGCGCTGCTGAGCCTGCCCGCGATCGGTGGCCCGTCGCTCAGCTTCTCGGCCATCGGCACCTTCATCGTGTTCGTCTACATGTGGCTGCCGTTCATGATCCTGCCGATCCAGGCGGCGGTCGAACGCATTCCGGAGTCGTACATCGAGGCGTCGGGCGACCTGGGCGCCGGGCCTTCAACGACGTTCATGAAGGTGATCCTGCCGCTGGCGCTGCCGGGCATTGCGGCCGGGTCGATCTTCACGTTCGCGCTGACCCTGGGCGACTACATCATTCCGCAGGTCATCGGCGACAGTACCAACTACATCGGCCAGGTGGTCTACAAGCAGCAGGGCGTGGCCGGAAACGTGCCGTTCGCGGCCGCGTTTTCGCTCGTGCCCATCGTGGTGATCGGCGTCTACCTGTGGTTCGCGAAGAAGCTGGGAGCCTTCGATGCGCTCTAGATCGCAGGCCGGCTGGGGACTGAAGGCGGCGGCCTGGGGCGCCATCGCCTTCCTGCACATCCCGCTGGCGCTGATCATCCTGTACGCCTTCAGCGCCGAGGACAAGAGCTATGTCTTCCCGCCGCCGGCGCTGACCGCGCGGTGGTTCGGCGTCGCGTGGGAGCGTGACGATGTGTGGGCCGCGATCCGGCTCAGCTTCGAAGTCGCGGCCTGGTCCACCGCCCTTGCGGTGGTGCTGGGCACGCTGGCCGCCGCCGCGCTGGCGCGGGCCCGCTTCTTCGGCCGCGACGCCATCTCGCTGCTGCTGATCCTGCCGATCGCGCTGCCCGGCGTGATCAGCGGCATCGCGCTGCGCTCGGCCTACGGCACGCTGGAGATCCCGTTTTCGTTCTGGACCATCGTGATCGGCCACGCCACGTTCTGCGTCGTGGTGGTGTTCAACAACGCCATCGCGCGCCTGCGGCGCCTGAGCCCCAACCTGCTCGAAGCCTCGATGGACCTGGGCGCCGACGGCTTCCAGACGGTGCGCTACATCGTGCTGCCGCAGCTCGGCTCGGCGCTGCTGGCCGGCGCGCTGCTGGCGTTTGCGCTGAGCTTCGACGAGGTCATCGTCACCACCTTCACCGCCGGCCAGCAGACCACGCTGCCGATCTGGATGCTGCAGGAGCTGATCCGCCCGCGCCAGCGGCCGGTGACCAACGTGGTGGCGGTGGTGGTCATTGCGCTGACCTTCGTGCCCATCCTGGCCGCCTATGCCCTGACCCGCGCGGACGAACCCTCGCCGCGTTGATCCGCTGAACCGCTTCTTGAAGGAGAGAACCCCATGGCCGACCCCACCCTGCCCACCGAACTGCTGATCGACGGCGCCTTCGTGGCCGGCGAAGGCGAGCCCGAAAAAGTGCTGAACCCGGCCACCGGCGAGTTGCTGGTGGCGCTGCCCGAGGCCTCGGTCGACCAGGTGCACAAGGCCGTGTCGGCCGCGCACCGCGCCTTCGACAGCTGGAGCGAGACCACGCCGATGGAACGTTCGCGCCTGCTGCTCAAACTGGCCGACGCGATCGAAGCGCGCGCCGAGGAATTCGCGCGGCTCGAATCGCTGAACTGCGGCAAGCCTTACGCGCGCGCGCTGGGCGACGAGATTCCCGCGGTGGCCGACTGCTTCCGCTACTTCGCCGGTGCGGCGCGCTGCGTCAGCGGCACGGTGGCCAACGAATACCTGGCCGGCCACACCAGCATGATCCGGCGCGACCCCATCGGCGTGGTCGGCTCGATCGCACCGTGGAACTACCCGCTGATGATGGCCGCGTGGAAATGCGCGCCGGCGCTGGCCGCCGGCAACACGGTGGTCATCAAGCCGAGCGAACAAACGCCGCTGACGACGCTGCTGCTGGCCTGCGTGGCGGCCGAGATTTTTCCGAAGGGCGTGCTCAACGTCATCGCCGGCCGCGGCGCCAGTGTCGGCCAGCCGCTGGTGGAACACCCCAAGGTGGCGATGGTCAGCCTGACCGGCGACGTGAGCACCGGCCGCAAGATCCTGCAAGCCGCCACCGGCACGCTCAAGCGCACCCACCTCGAACTCGGCGGCAAGGCGCCGGTGATCGTGTTCGACGATGCCGACATCGCCTCGGTGGTCGACGGCCTGCGCACCTTCGGCTACTACAACGCCGGCCAGGACTGCACCGCCGCCTGCCGCGTCTACGC
>JANORB010000182.1:0-9890 GCA_031415135.1 Methylibium sp. | reverse complement strand
CCCAGGTCGTACACCGCGATCTTGCGGTCGCCTTTGCCGTGTTTGTCGAGGCCGAAGGCGAGTGCCGCCGCGGTCGGCTCGTTGATGATGCGCTTGACATCCAGGCCGGCAATGCGGCCGGCGTCCTTGGTGGCCTGGCGCTGCGCGTCGTTGAAGTACGCGGGCACGGTGATCACCGCTTCAGTGACTTCTTCGCCCAGGTAGTCCTCGGCGGTCTTCTTCATCTTGCGCAGCACTTCGGCGCTGACCTGCTGCGGCGCGAGCTTCTTGCCGCGCACCTCGACCCAGGCGTCGCCATTGTCGGCGGCGGCAATTTTGTAGGGCATCAGGTCGATGTCCTTCTGCACTTCCTTCTCGGTGAACTTGCGGCCGATCAGGCGCTTCACCGCATACAGCGTGTTTTTCGGGTTGGTCACAGCCTGTCGTTTGGCCGACGCACCGACCAGGATCTCGCCGTCTTCCTGGTACGCAATGATCGACGGCGTGGTGCGCGCACCTTCGCTGTTTTCGATCACCTTGGTGGTGTTGCCTTCCATGATGGCCACGCACGAGTTGGTGGTGCCGAGGTCGATGCCGATGATTTTGGCCATGGTGTTTGCTCCTGAGAACGGGATTGAGTTGTTCTTAACGTGTGGATAAGGTGTGTGCTTTCAAGCACGTCCTGTGGGTTTTGCGGTGCCCAGGCGGTGCGGAACCCTTCAGGACGACGGCGTCACCATGACCAGCGCCGGGCGCAGCACGCGGTCGACGATCAGGTAGCCTTTTTGCAGCACGGTGACCACCGTGTTGGGCTCCTGCGCGGCGGGGACGACACCGATGGCCTGGTGCTGGTGCGGGTCGAACCGGGTGCCGGCGGCCGGGTTGATCTCGACGACCTTCTGGCGCTCCAGTGCCGCCACCAGCTGGCGCAGCGTGGCGTGCACGCCTTCGAGCATTTGCTCGGGCGTGGCGTCGGGCATCGCGATCGCCGCCTCCAGGCTGTCTTTGACCGGCAGCAGGCTGTCGGCAAAACCTTCGAGCGCGTACTTGCGCGCCTTGGCGATTTCGTCCTCGGCGCGGCGGCGGGTGTTTTCGGCCTCGGCCTTGGCGCGCAGGTAGGCGTCGGACATCTCGGCGTAGTTGGCCTCGATCTCTCGCAGCCTGGACTCTGCGCCGGGCTCGGCGATCGACTCCGGGGCGGGTGCGGCGGCATCTGCCGCTTCGGCATTCGGGGGGGTGGGTTCGGTGTTTGACATCGTTGAAAAGTGCTCCGCAGCGGTCGATTTGAAGCCATTGCCCTCGAATTCAAGAGGGAATTGCAAGGCTTCTTTGCGTCGGCTCGCCGGTGTGAAATGCGTCGCACCCGGCGCGCGCGAGGCGTTCAGTCGCCCTCGACCGATGCGCTCCAGCGGTTCCAGTCGGCCAGCTGGCGGCGGTCGCGCTTGGTCGGGCGGCCCTGTTCGATGGCCAGCGCCGGTTCGGGGTTGAGCCGCCGCTGGGCGGCCTCGTGCAGACGCGCGGCCACGCTGTCGGGCGTCTCTTCATAGAGGGTCTGCGCCACCGGCGCGGGCCCGCGCTGTTCGCTCAGGCCCAGCACCGCCACGCTGCGGCGCAGCTCGCCCTGGCGCAGCGCGACCAGGTCGCCGACGTGCAACTCCCTGGAAGCCTTGGCGACCTGGCCATTGACGCTGACGCGGCCCTTGCCGATCTCGTCGGCGGCGAGCCCGCGCGTCTTGAAAAAGCGGGCCGCCCAGAGCCACTTGTCCAGCCGCAGCCGGGCGCCCACCGGTGTCTTGTTCATGGGGCAGGATTGTCCGCCAGCGGCAGGCGGACGTTGGCCTCCAGGCCGATGACTCTGCCCTCCACCTCGCGGTTGTCGAGCGCGATGCTGCCGCGCAGCGACTGCACGATCTCGTGGCAGATCGCCAGCCCCAGCCCCGAGCCGCTGCGCGCGTCAGCGGCGCCGGCACCGGTGAAAAACGGCTGGAACAGGCGCTGGCGTTGCAGCGCAGTGATGCCGGGGCCGCTGTCGGCTATCGACAGGCAGGCCCACGTTGCAGCGTGGCCCACGGTCACGGACAGTTGCGAGCCGGCCGGCGTTTGCTTGATGGCGTTGTGCAGCAGGTTGCGCGTGAGTTCGCGCAAGGCCCATTCGTGCGCACGCACCGGCGAGGGCGTCGTGGCGATGCAAAAGTCGAGCCGGTTCGCCGCCATCAGCGCCGCCAGGTCCAGCGCCACCGCGCGCACGATCGGCGCCCAGTCCAGCAGCGGCGCATCGGCTTGCTGGCGCAGCTGTTCCACCTTGGCCAGCGCCAGCATCTGGTTCGCCAGTTCGGTGGCGCGCTCGACGGTGTGGCCGATCTCGACCAGCGCCTGCGCCGGCTCCACATCACCGCGCAGCGCCGATTGCACCTGTGTCTTCAGCACCGCCAGCGGGGTGCGCAACTGGTGCGAGGTGTCGCGCACAAAGCGCTTCTGGTGCTCCAGCAAATGGGCCAGCCGGGCCATCACATGGTTGGTGGCATCGACCAGCGGTTGCAGTTCGCGCGGCGCGTCGGCGGCTGCGATCGGCCGCAGGTCGTTTTCGCTCCGCGCAGTCAGGCGATCGCTGAGCTCGCGCACCGGCCGGGTGGCGCGCTGCACCACCACGAACACCAGCGCGCCGATCACCGCCACCAGCGCGGCCTGGCGCCACAGCGTGTCGATCAGGATCTGGCGCGCCAGGGTCTGGCGCAGCTCCAGCGTTTCGGCCACCTGGATGGTCGCCATGCCCTGCCCGCCGACCCCTGCGACCGGCTGCAGCAACACCGCCACGCGCACCGCTTCGCCGCGATAGCGGTCGTTGTAGAAGTCCACCAGAGCGGCGTACAGGCCCTTGTTCGGCAAGCTGCCGCGCCAGGCCGGCAGGTCTTCGAAGCCCGAGGCCATCTCGCCGTTGAAACCGGTGACCTTGTAGAACATGCGGCTGCGGTTGTCGGCCTCGAAGGGCTCGAGCGCCGAATACACCACGGTGGCCTTGAGCCGCGCCTGCGGCCCGCTGCCGGTCACTTCGAGCAGTTCGCCGATGGACTTGGCCGATGCCAGCAGCGTGCGGTCGTAGGCGGTGTCGGCCGACCTCAACGCCTGCCGGTACAGGCCCACGGTGTTGACCACGACGAACGCCACCATGGGCAGCAAGATGCCCAGCAGCAAGAAGCTGCGCAACGACAGCCGCTTCATGCGCCGGCCTTCAACAGGTAACCCAGGCCGCGCAGCGTGACCAGCTGCGCGCCGGTGTGCAGCAGCTTCTTGCGCAGCCGGTACGCGACCACCTCGATCGCTTCGGCCTGCACCTGCAAGTCGCCGGGAAACACGGCCGCCAGCAGCCGTTCCCGCGCCACGGCCTGGCCCGGCCGGGCCAGCAGGCTGCGCAGCAGCGCCAGTTCGCGCGGCGCCAGCTCCATCACCTGGCCGTTGAAGTAGACCGCGCCACTGTCGGCGTCGGCCCGCATGCCGCAGAACTCGGCGGCGGCTGTCTCGGCGCGCGAACCATTGCCCGACGCCGCCGCGCCACGCCGCGCCAGTGCCCGCACGCGAGCTTCCAGCTCGTCGAGGTCGAACGGCTTGGGCAGGTAGTCGTCAGCCCCGGTGTTCAGGCCCAGGATGCGATCGCCCACGGTGCCGCGCGCGGTGAGGATCAGCACCGGCGTGCGCAGCCCGGCGGCGCGCGCCTGGGCCAGCACCACCAGCCCGTCGAGGCCGGGCAGGCTCAGGTCCAGCAGCACCACGTCGGGCAGGCTGGCAAACCAGCGGTCCAGTGCACGCGCGCCGTCGTCGCAGGTGGCCACCTGCATGCCGCGCCGCTCGAAGCTGCGCTGCAGCGTGGTGCGCATGGCGGGGTTGTCTTCGATCAGCAGCAGTTTCATGGCGCAGGCCGATGATGCCTGCGCTGGCGGCCCCGGGCAAAGCCGTCACGAACTCAACCGCGACCCGACCCGTTGGGCTCTTGGTGTTCGGGTGGCTTGCGGTCCCTTAAAAAGCGGCCCGTCGGCGTGCAGGCGCAGCCCCGTCAGTGTTTGTCCTAGGTCTTTGGACAGCCGACTGACAGGCTTTGCCGCGAACATACATGCCATCTGTAACCGATTCTGGAGGCGAGCCCATGCGTCGCGACACCTTTCTCAAATCGCTGTTGTCCCTTGCCGCGTCCGGCGCGCTGCCGCTGTCGGCCTGGGCTGAAACCAATCTCAAGATGATGATCCCGGCCAACCCCGGTGGCGGCTGGGACACCACCGGCCGGGCGCTCGGCAAGGCGCTGCAGGAAGCCGGCGCGGCCGCATCGGTGAGCTACGACAACAAGGGCGGCGCGGCCGGCGCGATCGGCCTGGCGCAGTTCGTCAACGGCAGCAAAGCCGACCCGAACGCGCTGATGGTGATGGGCGCGGTGATGCTGGGCGGCATCATCACCGGCAAGCCGCCGGTGAGCTTGAGCCAGGCCACGCCGATCGCGCGGCTGACGAGCGAATACAACGTGTTCGTGCTGCCGGCGGCGTCGCCGCTGAAGAGCATGAAGGACGTGGTCGAGCAAATGAAAAAAGACCCCGGCAGCGTGAAGTGGGGCGGCGGGTCGCGCGGCTCCACCGAGCACATTGCCGCGGCGATGATTGCGCGCGAGGTCGGTGTGGACCCGGCCAAGATCAACTACGTGGCTTTCCGCGGAGGCGGTGAAGCCACGGCGGCGATCCTGGGCGGCAATGTGACCGTGGGCGGCAGCGGCTACAGCGAGTTTGCCGAGTACATCAACACCGGCAAGATGCGCGCCCTGGCGGTGACCTCCGAGACCCGGCTGAAGGGCATCGACGTGCCGACGCTGAAGGAGCAAGGCATCAACGTCGTGCTGGGCAATTGGCGCGGTGTGTACGGCGCGGCCGGCATCACACCCGAGCAGCGCAAGGCCTTGACCGAAATGGTGGTCAAGGCCACCAAGTCCAAGGCCTGGGCCGAGTCGATGGAGAAGAACAACTGGACCCCGGCGCTGATGACAGGCCCGGCATTCGACAAGTTCGTCGATGACGAATTTGCCAGCCTGCGCGCCGTGATGGTCAAGTCCGGCATGGTGTGATGAGCCGCCCGCAGTGGCTGATCGGCGCCGGCACGCTGGCCCTTGGCGGGTTGCTGGCCGCCGGCGCGACGCGGATCAGCTCGGATGCGGGCTATGCGGGGGTCGGCCCGAACTTCCTGCCCTGGCTGGTGGCGGCCGTGTTGATGGTGTGCGGCGTGTTCCTGATCCGCGAAGCACGCCGTGGCGGCTACGCCGACATGGACGCGCCCAGCGGCGCCGATGCCGGCCACTGGCCGGGGTTCATCTGGGTGTCGGTCGGCGTGTTGCTGAACGCCGCGCTGATCACGACCATCGGTTTCATCCTCAGTTGCACGCTGTGTTTTGTGTGCGCGGCCCAGGGTTTCAAGTCGGCCGAGGGCCGGCTGGACTTGCGGCCCGCGGCTTGGCTCAAGAACGCGGCCATCGGGTTCGCGATCGCCGCGCCGGTGTACTGGATGTTCACCAAGCTGCTGGCGATCAACCTGCCCGGCCTCACTTCGACCGGATGGCTGTGATGCCGGAGCCAGCATGATCGAGACCTGGAACAACCTGCTGCAGGGCTTCATCACCGCCGGCACGCCGATCAACCTGCTGTGGGCGCTGCTGGGCTGCACGATCGGCACCGCCGTGGGCGTGTTGCCGGGCATCGGCCCGGCCACGGCGGTGGCCATGCTGCTGCCGATCACGCTGAAGGTGGAGCCTACCGCGTCGATGATCTTCTTCGCGGGCATCTACTACGGCGCGATGTACGGCGGCTCGACGACGTCGATTTTGCTCAACACACCGGGCGAGTCGGGCTCCATGGTCACGGCCATGGAGGGCAACAAGATGGCCAAGAACGGCCGCGCCGGCGCGGCGCTGGCCACGGCGGCGATCGGCTCGTTCGTGGCCGGAACGATCGCCACGGTGCTGGTGACCTTCTTTGCGCCGGTGGTGGCCAACTACGCCATCAAGCTCGGGCCGCCCGAGTACTTCATGCTGATGGTGCTGGCCTTCACGACCGTCAGCGCGGTGCTGGGCAAGAGCACGCTGCGCGGCATGACGGCGCTGTTCGTCGGCCTGACGATGGGGCTGGTGGGCATCGACCAGATCTCCGGCCAGGCGCGTTACACCGGCGGCGTGCCGGAGTTGCTGGACGGGCTCGAAGTGGTGTTGATCGCGGTCGGCCTGTTTGCCGTCGGCGAGGCCTTGTATGCGGTGCTGTACGAGGGCAAGACCGCAGGATCACAAAATGCCATGAGCAAGGTGCACATGACCGGCACCGAATGGCGCCGTTCATGGCCGGCGTGGCTGCGCGCCACGGCGATCGGCTTTCCGTTCGGCACGATTCCGGCGGGCGGCAGCGAGATCCCCACGTTCCTGAGCTACGCGACCGAGAAGAAGCTCTCCAAACACCCCCAAGAGTTCGGCACCACCGGCGCAATCGAAGGGGTGGCGGGCCCGGAGGCGGCCAACAACGCGGCCATCACGGCCACGCTGATCCCGCTGCTGACCCTGGGCATTCCGACCTCGAACACCACCGCGATCCTGCTGGGTGCGTTCCAGAACTACGGCATCCAGCCCGGCCCGCAGCTGTTCGACAAGAACGCCGCGCTGGTGTGGGCGCTGATCGCGTCGCTGTACATCGGCAACGTGATGCTGCTGATCCTGAACCTGCCGCTGGTGGGCCTGTGGGTCAAGCTGTTGAAGATCCCGAAACCGCAGTTGTATGCCGGCATCCTGATCTTCGCCACCGTGGGCGTGTACGGCATGCGCCAATCGGCGTTCGACCTCGTGCTGCTGTACATCATCGGCCTGCTCGGGGTGGTGATGCGGCGCTACGACTTCCCCACCGCGCCGGTCGTGGTCGGCATGATCCTGGGGCCGCTGGCCGAGGCGCAAATGCGCAACGCGCTGTCGATCGGCGAAGGCAAATGGGGCGTGTTCCTCGAGCGGCCCGTCTCGGCCGCGCTGCTGGTGGTCGTGGTCGGGGTGCTGGTGCTGCCGCGCTTTCTGAAGTGGCGCAAAGCGGCGCGGCGCCGTTGAGCCAGCAACGCTGCGCGCTCAGGCGCTTGCGCCCATCGCGAGCGCGCGCTGCTTCGACGCGGCAAGGGTGGCCTCGTCCGGCAGGTTCTGCGTCGGCCAGCCACCCATGTGCTGGATCGCGATGCCGGCCAGCGCCGCGATCCACTCATGCTGGTCGTTCAGGCAATCGATGTAGTTGAAATCGGTGCCGCCTGCGCGCAAGAAGGCGTCGCGCGCTTCCAGGTTGATTTCTTCCAGCGTTTCGAGGCAGTCCGACGTGAAGCCCGGGCACATCACGTCGACGCGCTTCACGCCTTGCTGGGCCAGTGCAATGAGTGTCGGCTCGGTGTACGGCTGCAGCCACTCGGCCTTGCCGAAGCGGCTCTGGAAGGTGATCACGACCTGGTCCGCCGGCAGGCCGAGCCGTTCGCGCAACAGCCGCGCGGTCTTCAGGCACTCGCAGTGGTAAGGGTCGCCGAGCATCAAGCTGCGCTTGGGAACGCCGTGGAAGGTCATCACCAGCTTTTCAGGGCGGCCGTGCACCACCCAGTGGTCGGTGACGCGCTTGGCCAGCGCCGCGATGTAGCCCGGGTCGTCGTGGTAACGGTTGACGAAGCGCAACTCGGGCACGCTGCGAATGCCCTGGGCCCACGCACCGACCGCGTCGCCGACGCTGGCGGTGGTGGGGCCCGAGTATTGCGGATAGGCCGGCAGCACCAGCACCCGCGTCACGCCTTCGGCCTTCAACTCGTCCAGCACCGAGGCGATGGCGGGATTGCCGTAGCGCATGGCGTAGCGCACCTTGACGCGATGACCGCGTTCACCGAGGTAACCACCGAGCATCAGCGCCTGCTTTTCAGTCCAGACCTTCAGCGGCGAGCCTTCGGGCGTCCAGATGCTGGCGTACTTGGCCGCCGATTTGGCGGGCCGCACGCGCAGGATGACGCCGTGCAGGATCAGCCACCACAGCGCGCGCGGGATCTCGACCACGCGCCGGTCGCTCAGGAACTGCGCCAGGTAACGCCGCAGCGCGGGCGCCGTGGGCGCATCGGGCGTGCCCAGGTTGCACAGCAGCACCGCAGTTGAATTGGCGTTGCCGTGGACGTGCGGGGGTTCGGGTGAAAAACTCATGGCGTCGGGCCGGAGCGGCCGATGCGTTCATTGATCGTGGATGGCCGTGCAAAGGCGGGCTCCGCCGCACCGCACAGGGCGGCCGACGTCAACGCCGCGGCCCGAATTCCGAAGCGCGCTGCGGCTGCGTGTCGCCGAACTTCATGACTTCAAAACGAACGCTCGGGCTCATCGGATCCACCGGCGCGGTGCCCAGGCCGATGATGCCGCTGGCGTGCAAGGTGCAACTCCCACGCCGCAGGCTGATGATTTCGGGGTCGTTGTCGAAGCGCACATAGGTGCCGTTGTAGCTCAGGTCGGTGAGCTGAAACGTGCCGCCGTGCCAGTCAATGCGCGCGTGCGAGCGCGACACGCGGTTGTCGTCGATGCAGTAGGCCGCCTGCGGGCTGCGGCCCAGCACCACGGGCAGGCTGGCGCCGGTGTAGACGCGGTTCAGGTCCAGCCACACCAGGCGGATGCCTTCGGGTTCGGGCACCACGGCCATGTCGCCGAACGCCGTGGTGGCGGTGTCGCCGAAGCGGCGCTCGGCTTCCAGCAGGTGCACATGCACCGGCTCGGCGCGTCCGCGCAATTGCATGCGGTCCAGGCTGCGAAAACGCGCCTTTTCCTTGTCGCTCAGGCCGGTCAGCACATTCACCGTCGCCAGGGTTTCGTTGTCGCCCGCATGGTCAAGCAGCCGGGCGGCCACGTTGACCGCGTCGCCGAACAGGTCACCCGCCATTTCGACGACCTCGCCCTGCGCCAATGCGACCTGGAGCTTCAGTGGCGGCACACGCGCCGACACCGCCAGCCCGCCGGTGCCCAAGGGGCCGATTCTTTCAAGCGATTCGTGCATCTCGTCCGCGGCCTGGATGGCCGGTGCCGATTGCTGAAAGATCGCCATCAGCCCATCGCCCAGCGTCTTGACAACGCGCCCGCCGCGAGTGCGCACGATGTGCGCCAGCAGCGCCACGCTCTGGGTCACGACGGCGGTGGCCTCGGTGTTGCCCAGCGTTTCGTACAAGGATGTGCTGCCGCGCAGATCCGTGAACAAAATGGTGCCTTCGACGATCTGTGTCATTCGGGCAACTCGTGATTCATTGCACGGAGTTTATATCGGCACCGTGACCGAAAAAAGAGCCGCCGGGCCACTTCCGGGCGCCTCTCCCCCCTAAGAGGGAGGCCATCAGAGCTTGTCCAGACATGTCGTGAGCTTGTGGCGCAAGCTGCGTGCCGCTCGCTTCGCAAGCGCCGCCGCCCCGGCGGCGCGTCCCAGGCCGATCAGAGATTGTCCAGGTACGTGCGCAGCTTGTCCGAGCGGCTCGGGTGCTTGAGCTTGCGGATCGCCTTGGCCTCGATCTGGCGGATGCGCTCGCGGGTCACGTCGAACTGCTTGCCCACCTCTTCGAGCGTGTGGTCGGTGCTCATCTCGATGCCGAAGCGCATGCGCAGCACCTTGGCTTCGCGCGGGGTCAGGCTGTCGAGGATGTCTTTCACCACGTCGCGCAGGCCGGCCTGCATGGCGGCCTCGATGGGCGCGGTGTTGTTGGTGTCCTCGATGAAGTCGCCCAGGTGCGAGTCGTCGTCGTCGCCGATCGGCGTTTCCATCGAGATCGGCTCCTTGGCGATCTTCATGATCTTGCGGATCTTGTCTTCCGGGATCTCCATCTTCTCGGCCAGCGTCGGCGCGTCGGGCTCGAAGCCGAACTCCTGCAAGTGC
>JANORB010000181.1:0-65897 GCA_031415135.1 Methylibium sp. | reverse complement strand
ACGGCCTTGAGCTTTTCATCGCCCACCGGTGTGTTGGGAGGGAAGAACTCGAAGCTGATCGGAACGGTCTTGCTGGCGTTCATGGCGCCTCTCCGGGGTGGGATGTCCAGACAAAGAATTCGCGGTTTCCGTCGCCGCCCGTGAGCTGGCTCTCGAAGTAGGCGTGCACCTTGAAGCCCAGGGCCTTGCAGGCCTGCCACAGGCGCGTTTCCACGATGGCGTGCGAGGCAGCGTCTTTCACGATGCCGCCCTTGCCGATGTGTTGCGGCTGCAACTCGAACTGCGGCTTCACGAGCAGCAGGCACTGGCCGCCGGGTGCGAGTTGGCGCACCAGCGTCGGCAACACGTGCGTCATCGAGATGAAGGACACGTCGCCCACGATCAGCTCGAACCCGTGTTCGCCGAGCGCGGACGCGAAGGCCGAGCCGCTCAGGTCGCGGGCGTTCTGGCTTTCAAAACAGCGCACGCGTTCATCGGAGCGCAGCTTGGCATGCAACTGGCTGTGGCCGACCTCGATGCCGACCACGCGCGCCGCGCCGCGCTGCAACAGCGCGTCGGTGAAGCCGCCGGTGCCCTGGCCGACGTCGAGGCAGACCTTGCCGGCGGCGTCGATCTTGCAGCGCTCAAGCGCCCCTTCCAGCTTGAGCCCGCCGCGCGACACGTAGCGCAACTCGGCGTCGTCGGTGACCTCGATCTCGCAGTCTTGAGGCAGGTCTTCGCCCGCCTTGCGCGGCAGGGACCAGGAGCCCCCGGCGCGCCAGCGCACGGCGCCGCGCCCGATCAGCCGCTGCGCGGCCGAGCGACTGGGTGCCAGGCCCTTGAGCAGGACCAATTGGTCGGCGCGCACGGTGCAGCCGGGCCCGGGCTCAGTATCTGTAGGTGTCGGGCTTGTACGGGCCGGCCTTGCTCACGCCGATGTAGCCCGCCTGCTCGTCCGACAGCTCGGTCAACATCGCGCCGACCTTCTTCAGGTGCAGCCGCGCGACCTTCTCGTCGAGGTGCTTGGGCAGCACGTACACCTGGCCGACTTCGTACTTGTCGGCCTTGGTGAACAGCTCGATCTGCGCAATCGTCTGGTTGGCAAAGCTCGACGACATGACGAAGCTCGGGTGCCCGGTGGCGCAACCCAGGTTCACCAGGCGGCCCTTGGCCAGCAGGATGATCTTCTTGGCCGGCTGGCCGTTGTGCGCCGGGAACCTGATGTGGTCGACCTGCGGCTTGATCTCGTCCCACTCGTACTTCTCGACCGACGCGATGTCGATCTCGTTGTCGAAGTGGCCGATGTTGCAGACGATGGCTTCGTCCTTCATCGCCAGCATGTGGTCGTGCGTGATCACGCGCTTGTTGCCGGTGGCGGTGACGAAGATGTCGGCCTTGTCGGCGGCGTATTCCATGGTCACGACCTTGTAGCCTTCCATCGCCGCCTGCAGCGCGTTGATCGGGTCGATCTCGGTGACCCACACTTGCGCGCTCAGCGCGCGCAGCGCCTGGGCCGAGCCCTTGCCCACGTCGCCATAACCGGCCACCACCGCGACCTTGCCGGCGATCATCACGTCGGTGGCGCGCTTGATCGAATCGACCAGCGATTCGCGGCAGCCGTACAGGTTGTCGAACTTGCTCTTGGTGACGCTGTCGTTCACGTTGATGGCGCGGAACATCAGCGTGCCGGCGGCGCTCATTTCCTTCAGGCGGTGCACGCCGGTGGTGGTCTCTTCGGTCACGCCGATGATGTGCGCGCCCTTGCGGCTGTACCAGGTGGCATCCAGCGCCAGCTTGGCCTTGATGGCGGCGTACAGGCAGATCTCTTCTTCGCTGCCGGGGTTGCTCAGCACCGATGCGTCGGTCTCGGCGCGCTTGCCCAGGTGCATCAGCAGCGTCGCATCGCCGCCATCGTCGAGGATCATGTTCGGGCCTTCGTCCTTGGCACCCTTGGGGCCGAATTCGAAGATGCTGTGGGTGTAGTCCCAGTAGTCCTTCAGCGTCTCGCCCTTGTAGGCGAATATCGGTGTGCCGACCACCACCAGCGCGGCGGCGGCGTGGTCCTGGGTCGAGTAGATGTTGCACGAGGCCCAGCGCACCGAAGCGCCCAGCGCCTGCAGGGTTTCGATCAGCACAGCGGTCTGGATCGTCATGTGGATGCTGCCGGTGATGCGCGCGCCCTTGAGCGGCTGGCTGGCGGCGAACTCGTGGCGGATCGCCATCAGGCCGGGCATCTCGGTCTCGGCAATTCTGATTTCCTTGCGGCCCCAGGCGGCCAGCGACAGGTCGGCAACCGCGTGATCGGCGGTGGAAGTGGAAGGTTTCAGTACGGCACTCATGCGTGGCTCCGGTTCAGGGTTGGACACCTCTGCCGGGTCGGACATCGTGCTGGGCACTCACCACGCCGGACAGGGGGTGAGCGCGGTTTGACATATTCCGAGCCTAGGACGGCGTGTCGGGTGACAGCGGTCTCGCAGCGCTCCTCGGAATCGGTCAGATTATAGACAAGCGTCGATTCCGTTGCCACGAACAAGCCCCGCATAACGGCATTCTTCGCGCGCTGGCCGACCGCTCGGGCGTGGCTGCGCAAGCCATGGCGCTGTGCGAGACTTTGGCGATGACCCGAGACCGCGTGCAAGCCTTGAGCGCCCTGCCGGCCGCCGCGCTGGCCGGTGTGCGGGGTGTGCTGACCGACATCGACGACACGCTGACCACCGACGGCGCGATCACCGCCGACGCGCTGGCCGCGCTGGCCCAATTGCGCGCTGCGGGCCTGCCGGTGGTGGCCATCACCGGCCGGTCGATGGGCTGGAGCGAGCCGTTCGCGCGAGCCTGGCCGCTGGATGCGATCGTGGCCGAGAACGGCGCGGTGGCGTTTTTTTGGCAAGGCGACTCCCTGGTGGCCGAGTTCGCGCAGGCGGAGGCCGTGCGCACCGCCAATGCGCAACGGCTGAAGGACGTCGCGCAGCGTGTGCTGCGCGACGTGTCCGGTGCGGTGCTCGCGCGCGACAGCGCGGGGCGCGTGACCGACATCGCGATCGACCACAGCGAGTTCACACGGCTGCCGGCGGCGCAGATCGAACAGGTCGTGGCGCTGATGCGCAGCGAGGGCATGAATGCGACCGTCAGCTCGATCCACATCAATGGCTGGTTCGGCTCGCACACCAAGCTCAGTGGTGCGCGCTGGATGGTGCGGCGCCTGTTCGGGCGCGAGCTCGAATCCGAACGCGAGCACTGGATTTACGTGGGCGACTCCACCAATGACCAGCTGATGTTCGGCCATTTCCCGCTCAGTGTGGGGGTGGCCAACCTGCTGCGTTTCGAGTCCGAACTGGTGGTCTGGCCGGCCTACCTGGCCGAGCTTGAGCGCGGCGCCGGATTTGCCGCAGTGGCGCAGCGCCTGTTGCAGGCGCGCGCCGCCGCATGAAGCCGGCGTCGCCTGCGCCGCCCGCGCTGATCGTTGCCGCGTCGCTGGCGCTGGCGGCGGCCGTTTCGCTCGGGCTGGCGCGCTTCTCTTATGCCCTGCTGCTGCCGACCATGCGCGCCGACCTGGGCTGGAGCTACTTCACCGCCGGGGCGATGAACACCGTCAACGCGGCCGGCTACCTGGTGGGCGCCTTGCTGGCCCCGCGCTGGCTTGCGCGGCATGACCCGCGCACGGTGCTGCTGGCCGGCATGGGCGCGACGGCGGCGCTGCTGGCCGCTCACGGCGTGGTGCTGCACGACGGCTGGCTGTATGCGCTGCGCGGGCTGTCGGGGCTTGCGAGCGCGGCGGCGTTTGTCGCGGGTGGCCTGCTCGCGGCGCGGCTGGTCATGGCGGGTGCGCCGGGCACCGCTGCGGGGCCAGGCGCGAAAGCGGGCGGTTCGCCGTCGGCCGGCCTGGTGCTCGGCCTGTACTACGGTGGCACCGGGGTCGGCATCATCGCCTCGGCGCTGCTGGTGCCGCCCGCCGCCGCGCGGCTGGCGCCCCATGCCTGGCAAGAGGCCTGGCTGGCGCTGGCCGCGCTGGCGCTGCTGGCCACCACTGCCACGGCACTGACCACACGCCAGCTGGCCGCACCGCCGGCATCGGCTTCACGGCGCCAGCGTTTCGATTGGCGGCCTCTGGCCTTCGGCCTGGCGGGCTACTTCATGTTCGGGCTGGGCTACATCGGCTACATGACCTTCGTGGTGACCCTGCTGCGCGAGCAGGGCCTGGGCGGCGCGCAGGTGATCGCTTTCTACGTGCTGCTCGGCAGCGGCGTGATCGCGTCGTCGTGGCTGTGGGCGCGCATGCTGCAGCGTTTTCGCGGTGGCGAATCACTCGCGCTGTTGAACGGGCTGCTGGCCGTGGCCACGCTGCTGCCGGTGCTCAGCGCCCACCCGGTGGTGGTGTTCCTGTCGGGGGCGCTGTTCGGCAGTGTGTTCTTGTCGGTGGTGGCCTCGACCACGGCGCTGGTGCGCCACAACCTGCCCGCGCCCGCGTGGCCGGCGGGCATTGCGGCCTTCACGATCGTGTTCGCGGCCGGGCAGATCATCGGCCCGGTGGGGGTGGGATGGGTGGCCGACGGGCCGGGTGGGCTGGCGCGCGGCTTCGCGTGTTCGGCTGCGGTGCTGGGCTTGGGTGCGCTGCTGGCATGGCGCCAGAAAGCGCTGGTTCGGCTGGCGTGATGGCCCGGCCTATCGGCCAGCCCGAACGGGCTGGTGTGAACCAACGCTGAAGGCCCCTTCGTTCAGACCCAGAAAGCAAGCCATGGCTGCCAACTCGGTGTGCAGCGCGGGCTTGAAGCCCGCTTCGCGCATCGCGCTGCGTGCTGCAAAGCCGATCTCGGCATGCAGTGTCTCGTCGCTCACGCTCAGGTTGCCCCAGCCCACCACCTGGTCGCGCCACAGCAGCGGCAAAGCGTAGTAGCCACGCCTTCGTTGGGGCGCCGGTGTGTAGGCCTCAAAGCGGTAGGCCCAGCCCCAGAACAGCTCGAAGCGGCGCCGGTCCCACACGACAGGGTCGAACGGCGCGAGCAGGCGCACGCGCTCATCCACGGCGTGGCGCCCCGAGCGCGGGTTGTCGGTCGCGGGCCAGAGCCAGTCTGTGCCGTCAATGCGGGTGGTGGCCAGGCGCGCCTTTGCACGCCGCAGTGCCCCGGCCCGGTCGTCGCGCCATTGCGGTACGCCACCCCCGTGCAGGTGGCTCACCAACTGGCCCAGCGAGGCGGCCGGCAGCGGCGCGTACTTGGCCACGACCAGGTCGATCAGCGCGTCGTGCCGCGCGTGCCGCTCGGCCTGGCCGGTCGGCGCCGGCGTCGGCTCGCGTGCGGCATACACGCGCACGCCGCCATCGCGTCGTGCGATGCGCAGCAGGCCGCGGTGGTGCATGCCGTCGAGCAACTGCGTCGATGCGTTGGACGATCCACCGAACCAGTTGCGCACCTTGCCGTGCGCAAAGTGCGCATCGACCTCGCGCGGGTGCACGGCGCCATGCTCGCGCACGAAGTCCAGCACCGCATGCGCCTGCTTCCAGCGCGCGGCGGTCCACACCGTTCGCGGCGTGCGCGGGTGCATCAGCGCCTGGTGATCTCGGCCGATGAAGCCGTAGTTGACGAAGAAGTCTTCTTCAATGGCCAGGCGCGCGTAGCGTCGTTCGAGGTCGCCGGCGCGGTAGCCGGTGACCCGGTGGCGCAGCGTCAGGTCTTGTGCGCGCGCCGGGGCGCGGATCGGGTCGGCCTGCACGAACCCGAGTTTGCTGAGGGCGCGTGGCAGCGTGGTGGGGGTGAACAGGCTGCGGGCGATGGCGTAGCGGCGCAGGTCGGCAAGGGTGGTCGGCATGTCACGATCATGCCGATGATTTCGGGCCGAAGGCGACCCTGATGAAGTTCCCGCGAGGGCGCGCACCTCGCTTTGGGATGGTCTGCAATGCGCAAACCACAGCCCTCCGCCATGGCGATGTTTTTCAACGCCGCAGACCGTTCGCGCGACCCGGCGCGCCGGTCCGGCGCCGGCCATCTCGGCCGACGGGTGGGTGGTGGTGTTCGAGTCGTCCGCCAGCAACCAAGCGCGGGGCAATCGGCCAGCGGCGCGAGCCCGATGCACCGCCAGGTTTGGCTCCAATTTCGGGTTGATCACCCATACAATAATGTCCACTTAAGAAAGTACTTTAAATATTAAGGTCCAAATGCGAATTGCAATGCATCAACTCAAGGCCGGGTTGTCGCACTACGTCGCACAAGCGCGCGCGGGCGAGGTGATCGTGGTCACTTCGCACGACAAACCTGTCGCGCGCATCGTCGGAATCCCGCTTGCGGACCCATCGGGTGTCGGTCGATTGCTCGCGCGCGGTGCGGCGCAGTGGAGCGGCGGTAAGCCAGATCCTGGGCTCGCAGCGAAGCTCACTGCAGGCGGCAAGAGCTTGAGCGAAATCGTGCTGGAGGATCGCGGTTGATCCTGTTCTGCGACACGTCGGCGCTCGTCAAGCTATACGTGGATGAGGACGGCACCGGCAAGGTGACTGAACAAGCGGCTCCCAGCGACATCATCGCCGTTTGCCGCATTGCATGAGCTGAATGCATGTCTGCCCTGGCCCGACGTGCTCGTGAACAGCCGCAAGACGCCAACCCGATTGCCCGGGCGCGGCTGCGCTTCGTGGCGGACTGGCCGCGCTACCTCACCCTGGAAGTGACGCAGGAACTCGTTGAACTGGCGGGCGACTACGCCGATACCTTTGCATTGCGCGTCTATGACAGCGTGCAACTCGCTGCGGCGCAACTGGTGCACCGCGAGATGCCGGGCGAAGTGAGGTTCGCCTGTTTCGACACCCGCCTCGTGAAAGCGGCTCGGGTGTTGGGTCTCAACGCGGATTGATGCCGGGTGCGCGCGGGCGATTCGTCGTTGCCGCATCTCGCGCGACGGGCTACAGGCCGGCGGCAGCCTTGAGGACCGCAGCCTTGTGGCTGCGGTCGGCGCTGCGCGCCTCAATTGACTTCGCTGCGCGAGGTGAGCCTGCGCCGCAACCGCCAATGGCCGCGTGCCTTACAGGCCTGCCGCTGCACGCAGCGCTTGGGCCTTGTCGGTGCGCTCCCACGTGAACTCCGGCTCCTCGCGCCCGAAGTGCCCGTATGCCGCCGTCTTTTCATAGATCGGGCGCAGCAGGTCGAGCATCTGGATGATGCCCTTGGGGCGCAGGTCGAAGTGCTCGTTCACCAGCGCGGCAATTTTTTCGTCGCTGATCTTGCCGGTGCCTTCGGTGTAGATCGTCACGTTCATCGGCTTGGCCACGCCGATCGCATAGGCCACCTGAATCTGGCATTGGCGCGCGATGCCGGCGGCGACGATGTTCTTCGCGACATAACGCGCCGCATACGCGGCCGAGCGGTCGACCTTGCTCGGGTCCTTGCCGCTGAACGCACC
This sequence comes from Methylibium sp., assembly GCA_031415135.1. GTDB lineage: Bacteria > Pseudomonadota > Gammaproteobacteria > Burkholderiales > Burkholderiaceae_C > LGRD01. Next base: position 58,538 of record JANORB010000181.1, on the reverse strand, counting down.
GCCGCCGTGCGGGCAGGCGCCGCCGTAGGTGTCGACGATGATCTTGCGGCCGGTCAGCCCGCAGTCACCCTGAGGGCCGCCGATGACGAAGCGGCCGGTCGGGTTGATCAGGTACTTGGTGTCCTTCAGCCAGGCCTTGGGCAGCACCGGCTTGATGATCTCTTCGATCACCGCTTCGATGAAGGCCGGCAGCATGTGCTTGCCGTCGCTCATCTCCGGCGCATGCTGGCTCGACAACACCACGGTGTCGACGCTGTGCGGCTTGCCGTCCACATAGCGCATGGTCACCTGGCTCTTGGCGTCGGGGCGCAGAAAAGGCAGGCGGCCGTCCTTGCGCAGTTGCGCCTGGCGCTCGACCAGCCGGTGCGCGTAGTAGATCGGCGCGGGCATCAGCTCGGGTGTTTCGTCGCAGGCGTAACCGAACATCAGGCCCTGGTCGCCGGCGCCGATGTTGAGGTGGTCGTCGCTCGCGTGGTCGACACCCTGGGCGATGTCGTTGCTCTGCTTGTCGTAGCAGACCATCACCGCGCAGCCCTTGTAGTCGATGCCGTATTCGGTGTTGTCGTAGCCGATGCGCTTGATGGTGTCGCGCGCGACCTGGATGTAGTCGACATGCGCGTTGGTGGTGATCTCGCCGGCCAGCACCACCAGGCCGGGGTTGGTCAGAGTTTCTGCGGCCACGCGCGAGCGCGGGTCTTGCTTGAAGATCGCGTCGAGAATGGCGTCGGAGATCTGGTCGGCCACCTTGTCGGGGTGCCCTTCAGAGACGGATTCGGAAGTGAAAAGGAAATCGTTGGCCACTCGGTACTCCAATGTAAAAATCGCTCAGGTTGCACACTGCGTTGCCGGCCTGAAATCGTTGGAGGAGCGGCGAACGCTTTAGCAGGATTTGTGGAGCCGCGTTGGGGGTCCGCAGCCCGGCACCGAACCGTGTTTCACGGTGTGTGCATCGCCCCGCAAGTAGTTCAATTAACTCGGCGATGCGTCGATTATAGAAAATGACGGTTCTGTTCCGCTGGCTGTCCCGCCGCCCGTTGTGGCTTCTGCACCTTTTGGGCGGTTTTGTGGGCTGGCTCAGTTATGGCCTGTCGCCCGCGTATCGACATCGCTTCCGCGCCAATGCGCGGCTGGCCGGCGCGCCGGCCCGGGCCTGCAGGCCGGCGATTGCCGAAGCGGGCCGGCTGGCGCTGGAGCTGCCGTTTCTCTGGTTGCGCCCGGTGGCCGAGCCGATCGGCCCCACGCTGGCGCTGCACGGCGCGGCGTTGGTCGAGGCGGCGCACGCGCAGGGCCGCGGCATCGTGTTTCTGACCCCGCACATGGGCTGTTTCGAAGTGACCGCGCAGGCGATCGCCGAACGTTTTGGCGCCCGCCACGGCCCCATCACCGTGTTGTACCGGCCGGCCCGCCAGGCCTGGTTGCGCCAGGTGATGGACGGCTCGCGCGCGCGGCCCGGCGTGGCCACCGCACCGGCCACGCTGGCCGGCGTGCGCCAGTTGATCCGCGCGCTGCGCCGCGGCGAAGCCGTGGGCCTGCTGCCCGACCAGGTGCCGCCCGAGGGCATGGGCGTGTGGGCTCCATTCTTCGGCCAGCCCGCCTACACCATGACGCTGGCGGCGCGCCTGGTGCAGCAGACCGGCGCGGTGCCGCTGCTGGTGTGGGGCGAGCGCTTGCCGCGCGGCGCGGGTTATGCGGTGCGTTTTTCGGCCTTCGACGAAACCCTGCCGGCCGACCCGAAGGCTCAGGCAGAATCCGCCGCGGTCATCAACCGCGCGATGGAACGCTTGATCCTGCAGCGCCCGCAGCAGTACCTGTGGGGCTACGACCGCTACAAGCAGCCGCGGGCGCCGGCGTCGGCCGACGCGCTGGCGCCATAAACACACGTCATACACACAAGGACCGATTGTTGGGCGCTCGATTCCTGCTGGCCACGCTGTGGCTGTTGCATTGGTTGCCGCTGGCCTGGCTCGCGCAGGTGGGCCGCGGCGTCGGGTGGCTGCTGTATGCGCTGGCCGGCGCGCGCCGGCGCGTGGTGTTGCGCAATCTCGAACTCTGTTTTCCCGATCGACCCGTCGCCGTGCGGCGCGCATTGGCGCGCGAGCATTTTCAGTGGCTGGGGCGCAGCATCGTCGAGCGCTGCCTGCTGTGGTACGCCCCGCCCGGGCGCTTGATGCGGCTGATCCAAATCGAAGGCGACGTCCACCTGGCCGAACGCAGCGACCGCGCCGTCATGTGGCTGGTGCCGCATTTCATGGCGCTGGACGTGGCCGGCGCGGCGACCCAGTTGTTCCAGAAGCAATGGGTGGCGTCGATCTACCAGCAGCAAAGCGACGCGGTGATGGACGCCGCCATCCGCCGCGGTCGCCTGCGATTTGGCCAGGGCGAGGTGTTTCCGCGCAGTGATTCCGCCAAGCCGCTGCTGCGCGCGATTCGCCGCGGCACGGCCTTCTTCAACCTGCCCGACATGGACTTCGGCGCGCGCGACGCCGCGTTCGTGCCGTTTTTCGGCGTGCCGGCGGCCACGCTGCTGGCGCCATCGCGCATGGCGCGCGCGTTGAACATGATCGTGCAGCCGGTGGTGGCGCGCATGCTGCCTGGAGGCCAGGGCTACGTGGTGCGTTTCCTGCCGCCCTGGGACGGTTTTCCCAGCGACGATGCGCTGGCGGATACGGCGCGCATGAACCGCTGGATCGAAGACGAGATCCGGGCCAACCCGGCGCAGTACCTGTGGGTGCACAAGCGCTTCAAGACGCGGCCCGCGGGCGAGCCCGACATCTACGCCGGCGACGATGCCGGCGGCGATAATTGAGCGATGAAAGTGCGCTTCACCAAGATGCAGGGCGCGGGTAACGACTTCGTGGTGCTCGACGCCACGAAGGCGCCGCTGGCGTTGGGGGCCGATGCCATGCGGCGCCTGGCCGATCGGCGCTTCGGCGTCGGGGCCGACCAGATCCTGGTGGTGGAGAAGGCCTGCAACCCGGAGGTCGACTTCGCCTACCGCATCTTCAACGGTGCCAGCGGCGACGAGGTGGAGCATTGCGGCAACGGCGCGCGCTGCTTCGTGCACTTTGTGCGCGACAAGGGCCTGACCGACAAACGCACGCTTCGCGTGCAGACGATGAACAACCTGCTGGAGCTGCGCCTGCAAGAAGGCGGCGGCGTGACCGTGGACATGAACGCGCCGGTGTTCGAGCTGCCGCGCATTCCGTTCCATGCCGCAGGCGCACGACCCAAGCGCATGGGGCAGGCCGACCTGTGGCCGCTGAACCTGGACGGCGACAGGGTTCAGGTCGCGGTGCTGTCGATGGGCAACCCGCATGCGGTGCAGGTGGTCGACGATGTCGACGCCGCGCCGGTGGCCGTGCAGGGCCCGCTGATCGAGCACCACGCCAGCTTCCCGCGCAAGGTCAACGCCGGCTTCATGCAGATCGTCGACCGTGGCCACATCCGGCTGCGCGTGCACGAGCGCGACGCGGGCGAGACGCTGGCCTGTGGCACCGGCGCTTGCGCGGCGGTGGTGGCCGGCATCCGTCTGGGCTTGCTCGACGGGCGCGTCGACGTCGACACCCGCGGTGGCCGCCTCAGCATCGAATGGGCCGGCGGCCACAGCCATGTGTTGATGACCGGCCCGGCGCAGACCGTGTTTGAAGGCGAAATTGAACTGTGAGCGACACACCGTGAACAACAAATCGGGCATCCAGGGCATCACCGAGGACGACATCGCCAACTACCTGGCCAACACGCCCGGCTTTTTCGAGCGCCACGCCGAACTGCTCGGCGCGGTGCAGCTCGGCAACCCGCATGGCGGCCGCGCGGTGTCGCTGCAGGAGCGGCAGATGGACATGCTGCGCGACAAGCTCAAGGGCATGGAGATGGCCATCATCGAGATGATTCGCCATGGCCAGGAGAACATGGCCATCGCCGACAAGCTGCACCGCTGGACCCGCGCGCTGATGCTGGCGCCCAGCGCCGCCGACCTTCCCGATACGCTGGTGCGCGAACTGATGCACCACTTCATGGTGCCGCAAGCCGGGGTGCGCGTCTGGGGCGCCGACGCCGCCTTCGAAGCCTTGCCTTTTGCGCGCGGCGTCAGCGCCGACGTGAAGACGTTTGCGTCCAGCCTCAGCGCGCCCTACTGCGGTGTGAATTCGGGGTTCGAGGTGGTGCAGTGGGTCGACGAGCCGGCGCGTGTGATGTCGATGGCGCTGATCCCGTTGCGCCATGCGGCCGCGCCCGAGGCCTTCGGCCTGTTGATGCTCGCCTCGCCCGACGCCACCCGCTATGCCGCCGACATGGGCACCGAGTTCCTCTGCCGCATCGGCGAGACCGCCAGCGCCGCGCTGGCGCGGCTGTTGCCGGTCCGCTGAAAGCCTCACGATGGCAGACACGATCGCTGCCGACGAAGACGTCCACCGCTATCTGCGGCACCTGCAGGTCGAGCGCCGGCTCGCCAGCAGAACGCTGGGCCTGTACGGCGAGGCACTGCAGCGGCTGAGCACATTCGCGCAGCGCCACCCGGTGGCGCTGCGCGAAGTCCAGCCGCAGCACGTGCGGCGCTGGGCCGCGCAGTTGAATGCCAAGGGCCTGGCGCCGCGCAGCATCGCGCTGGCGCTGTCGGCGTGGCGCGGCCTGTACCGGTGGCTGGGGCGCGACGCCCTGGTGGCGCTGAACCCGGTGGACGGCGTGCGCGCGCCGCGTGCGGCCCGGCCGCTGCCCAAGGCGCTGTCGGTCGACCAGGCCGTGGCACTGGCCGAACGGCGGCTGCCGGTGGGCGATGCCAGGGGCGCGGTGGCGCTGGACGCGCGCGACCACTGCATCATCGAACTGCTGTACGGCTGCGGCCTGCGCGTGGCTGAACTGGTCGGCCTCGATCTGCAGGCCTCGGGCCGGGCGGCGGGGTGGATCGACGCCGCGGATGCCAACGCGCATGTGCTTGGCAAGGGGTCCAAACGGCGCAGCGTGCCGGTCGGCGCGGCGGCGTTGGCGGCGCTGCGCGAATGGTTGCTGATTCGTTCGCAGTTCGCCACGGTGGGCGAGCCCGCGCTGTTCGTCAGCCGCCTCGGCACGCGCCTGACGGCCGGCCAGCTGCGCGTGCGCTTGAAGCAGGGCGCTCAGCAGGCCGGCCTGCCCACGCACGTGCACCCGCACATGCTGCGCCATTCGTTCGCGTCGCATCTGCTGCAAAGCAGTGGCGACCTGCGCGCCGTGCAAGAGCTGCTGGGGCACGCCAGCATCACCACCACGCAGATCTACACCAAGCTCGACTTCGGCCACCTCAGCAAGGTGTACGACGCGGCCCACCCGCGCGCCAGGCGCAAGTAGCCGCGCCGGTGTGGCTCAGCCCAACGGCAGCAGCAGATCGAAGGCCCTACATCGCGGCCCAGAAGATGTAGTCGGCCTGGTACTTGACGACCTCCTTTTTGCCCTTGGTGTCCATGCCGCAGGCCGACGCCGGCGCCACGCCGCCCTGGGTGGCCACGCGCTGGATGTAGCTGACGCCGGCCATCGCGCCCTGTCCCATGGCCGGGTTGGCCTTCACCAGTTGGAGCGGGATGTTGCCCGCAGTGGCCGGGGCGATCGCCAGTTGCGTGCCCGTGACCTTGGAACTGTCCATCGCTTCCCAGGTGGCCGGCGGGCCGTAGTACTTGCCCACCGCCTTGCCGGCGCGGTCGTTCAGCACGGCATTGGGGCCGACGAAGGCCCATTCGAACTGGCCAGCGGCGGCCTGCTTCTCGCGGCATTCATAGGTGATCTCACCCACGCCGACGGTTTCGAGTGCAACCTTCTGGCCGGTCGGCACCTTCACCGCGTCGGGCAGCGCGGCCTGCGAGAACATCGGCTGCGCCGGCTTCATGCTGCCGCAGGCAGACAGCAGGGCGAGGGCGGAGGCGGTGAGGAAGAATGTCGTTTTCATGGGTCAGACTCCTGGTCGGGTCGGGTCGGGTTGCGTTGCGTTGATCTTTGCAGCGGCAGACGAGTGCCACTGCTCCCACTACCCGCGAGATCGCCATTTGGATGCAGCACGATGAAAAAAAGAGCGCTCAGACCACGCATGGCACCATCGCGGCAACCCCATTCCCCTGAATTCGATGAAGACCATTCAACTGCGCGACGGCAAGCAGCGCTCGCTGCAAAAGCGCCACCCCTGGGTGTTTCAGGGCAGTGTGGCCGGCGGCAAGGCCGACCCGGGGGAGACCGTGCGGGTGCAGGCGTCGAACGGCGAATTTCTGGCCTGGGCGGCTTGCAGCCCGAGCTCGATGATCCGGCTGCGGGTGTGGAGCTTCGATGAAGCCGAGCGCATCGATGCCGCATTCTTTGAGCGCCGGGTTCAGATGGCGCTGGCTGTCCGCGCGCGCCTGCCCATCGCCAGCGACGGCTTGCGCCTGATCCACGGCGAGGCCGACGGCCTGCCCGGACTGATCGTCGACCGTTATGCCGACACCTTGTGCGCGCAGTTCCTGTCCAGTGGCGCCGAGCGCTGGAAGGCGACGCTCGCCGACGCGCTGCTCAAGGCCACCGGCCTGGCCCGCCTGTACGAGCGCAGCGACGCCAGCGTGCGCAGCCTCGAAGGGCTGGAGCCGCGCGCTGGCTGGCTGCGTGGCGGCGGTGCCACCGAGGTGACGATCCGCGAGCACGACTGGCGCCTGACGCTGGACGTGGCCGAGGGTCACAAGACCGGCTTTTACCTCGACCAGCGCGACAGCCGCAAACTGTTCGCCGACAGCGTGCGCCACTTCGGTTGCCAGCGCGTGCTGAATTGCTACAGCTACACCGGCGGCTTCAGCGTGGCGGCGCTGAGCGGCGGTGCGCGGCATGTCAGCAGCGTCGATTCTTCGGCCCCCGCGCTGGCGCGTGCGAGCGCGCATGTGGCGCTGAACGGGTTCGAAGCCTCGCGCCACGACACGCTGGACGCCGACGTGAACCAGACCCTGCGCGAGCACATCAAGACCGGCCGGCGCTTCGACGCCATCGTGCTCGACCCGCCCAAGTTTGCCCCCACGGCCGCCCATGCCGAACGCGCCGCACGCGCCTACAAGGACATCAACCGCCTGGCCTTTCAGCTGCTGGAGCCGGGCGGCCTGCTGTTCACGTTTTCGTGTTCCGGTGGCATCAGCGCCGACCTGTTCCACAAGATCGTCGCCGGCGCGGGCCTGGATGCCGGCGCCGACGGGCTGTTCTATGCCCGCCTCGGGGCAGCGCCCGACCACCCGATGACGGTGACCTTCCCGGAAGGCGAATACCTCAAGGGGCTGGTCATCATCAAGCGCTGAGGCGCGCGATCAGGCGGCAGGCGCCGGCAGCGCGACCGCCGGCTCGAACTTGGCGCGGTGCACGCTGAAAAACGTCTTCACGTTGCGCACGTTGGCGTCTTGCGTGAACAGGCGCTGCACCAGGCCGTGGTAGGCCGCCATGTCGGGCACCTGCAGCACCAGAATGAAGTCCGGCCCCGGCGACACCCGGTGGCATTGCTGCACCGGCGCTTCGGCCACGGCGCGCGCCTCGAAGGCCGCCAGGTGTTCGGCGCCCTGGCTGTCCAGCGTGACTTCGACGATCGCCGTCAGCCCGGCGCCGAGCTTGCGCGGCGACAGAATGGCCACGCGCCGCTCGATCACGCCGCTGTCGACCAGCCGCTTGACCCGGCGCAGGCAGGTCGCCGCCGAGGTGTGGGCGGCCGCCGCCAGCGCCTGGTTGGTGAGCGAGGCGTCGCGCTGCAACTGCTCGAGGATGCGCAGATCGGTGGCGTCGAGATCCACCGTGTCGGTTGAATTCGTCAAGAACACCATCCTCGTGAATTAATGAGCCGCTTCAAAGCAGTGAAGCCATTATGTTGCATCAAGGATAGATTTTTGCAACCATACGCCACCAATGGCTACCTACCATCGCGGTTCTGTTTCAACCGATCAAGGAACTCTCATCATGTGTGGAATCGTCGGCGCCGTCAGCACCCGCAACATCGTTCCCATCTTGCTGGAGGGCTTGCGCCGGCTCGAATACCGCGGTTACGACTCGTGCGGGGTGGCGGTGCATCAGAACGGTGAACTGCGGCGGGCGCGCAGCACATCGCGGGTGGCCGAACTCGATGCCAACGTTGCCACCGACCAGGTGCGGGGCGGCACCGGCATTGCGCACACCCGCTGGGCCACACACGGCAAACCGGCCATCCACAACGCGCACCCGCATTTTTCACATGGGCCCAGTGGCAAGGCGGGCGCCCAGTCATCGAAATCCGCCGCCGCAGGCCGCGTGGCCCTGGTCCACAACGGCATCATCGAAAACCACGACGAGCTGCGCGCCGAACTGAAAGCCAAGGGCTACGAGTTCACCAGCCAGACCGACACCGAAGTCATCGCCCACCTGGTCGACCACCTGTACACCGGCGACCTGCTCGAAGCCGTGCAGGCCGCCGTGCGCCAACTGCGCGGCGCCTACGCGATTGCGGTGTTCTGCCGCGACGAGCCGCACCGTGTGGTGGGCGCGCGCGAGGGCTCTCCGCTGGTGCTGGGCGTGGGCACGCACCAGGGCGCGGGTGAAACCTTCCTGGCCTCGGACGCGATGGCGCTGGCCGGCGTGACCGACCAGATCGTCTACCTGGAAGACGGTGACGTGGTGGACCTGCAGATGGGCAAGCACTGGATCACCCGGCTTTCGCCCGAGGGCGGCTACAAGGCCCAGCAGCGCGAGGTGCGCACCGTGCACGCCCACACCGGCGCGGCCGAACTGGGCCCGTACCGCCACTACATGCAGAAGGAAATCTTCGAGCAGCCCAAGGCCATTGCCGACACGCTGGACGGCCTGCGCAGCATCACGCCCGAGCTGTTCGGCTGCGGCGCGTACAACGTGTTCAAGGACATCGACTCGGTGCTGATCCTGGCCTGCGGCACCAGCTACTACGCCGGCTCCACCGCCAAGTACTGGCTGGAGAGCATCGCCAAGATCCCCACCAGCGTCGAGATCGCCAGCGAGTACCGCTACCGCGACAGCGTGCCCAACCCGCGCACCCTGGTCGTCACCATCACCCAAAGCGGCGAGACCGCCGACACGCTGGCCGCGTTGAAGCATGCGCGCTCGCTGGGCATGATGCACACCCTGACCGTGTGCAACGTGGCCACCAGCGCGATGGTGCGCGAATGCAAGCTGGCCTACATCACGCGTGCCGGGGTCGAGATCGGCGTGGCGTCGACCAAGGCGTTCAGCACCCAGCTCGTCGGCCTGTTCCTGCTGACGCTGGCGCTGGCCCAGAGCCGCGGCCAGCTCAGCGGCGAGCAGGAAGCCGAGCACCTGAAGGCGCTGCGCCACCTGCCGGTGGCGGTGCAGGCGGTGCTGGCGCTGGAGCCGCAGGTGATTGCCTGGAGCGAGCTGTTCGCGCGCAAGGAGAACGCGCTGTTCCTGGGCCGCGGGCTGCACTACCCGATCGCGCTCGAAGGCGCGCTCAAGCTGAAGGAAATCAGCTACATCCACGCCGAGGCCTACCCCGCCGGCGAACTCAAGCACGGGCCGCTGGCGCTGGTCACGTCGGAGATGCCGGTCGTCACGATCGCGCCCAACGACACGCTGCTCGAAAAGCTCAAGAGCAACCTGCAGGAGGTGCGCGCCCGCGGCGGTGAACTGTTCGTGTTTGCCGACGACGACACGCGCATCGAAAGCGGTGAAGGCCTGCACGTGATCCGCATGCCCGAGCACTACGGCGCGCTGTCACCCATCCTGCATGTGGTGCCGCTGCAGTTGCTGGCCTATCACACGGCGTGCGCGCGCGGGACGGATGTGGACAAGCCGCGCAACCTGGCGAAATCGGTGACGGTGGAGTGACGAAGCGGCAGCCTCACCAACTGCTGATCTGGCACGCGAGTTCGGCGGCGACCTCAGCAGCTTGATGCTTGGATGGAGGCGGTTGGCGGCGCTGCCGGCAGTGGCACGGCAAGCACCGACGCGCCGCTGTCGATGAACTGGCCATCTCCCCCCGTTCTTCTCGGCACCGGCGAGCCGCCTCTTGCCGCACTGGATGCGGCAGAACTCGGCTATCGCTGCGGCGAACACCGTCCGACACCGGCCGGCGCGCACGTCGTTGTGGCGCGGCGGGACTGACGGATCGCCCGGGTCGGCCAAGCGGCGCTACACGCCGGATGCCGTTTCGCGTGGCTGAAGCAGCACGAATGCCGCCATCGCCAGCAGCGACAAGCCCGCCGCCAAACCGAACGCCAGGCTCGGCGCGGCCATCCAGAGCGCCCCCGCGGCCAGCGAGGCCACGAGGTACAGCGCGCCGGTCACGAAGTTGTAGATGCCGATGGCCGAGGCCCGGCGGTGCGGTTCGATGTCGGCGATGAATGCCTTGCTCTGCGACTCTTCGATGGCGTAGAACAAGCCGTAGACGGCGAACAGCGCAATCACCTCCCAGCGGCTGTCGGCGAACATCAGCCCCAGGTTGATGCCCCCGTAGACCGCGTAGCCGAGCAGCACGATGCGGCGCCGGCCGACCCGGTCGCCGAGCCGGCCCACCAGCGGCGCGGCAACCACGCAGACGGCGTTGAACAAGGCGTAGAGCAACACGGTGTCGGTCACGCTGAAGCCGATCTGGTGCGCTCTCAACAACAAGAAGCCCAGGCTGTAGTACGCCAATGCAAAGATGCCGGCCGGCACCAGGAAGCGCTTGAATGCCGGGCTCAGCGAGCGCCAGTTCTGGCCCATGCTCTCCCGGGCGCGAGGCACCCCGGGCTGGTCGGTGATGAACGCCAGCACCAGCACGCCCAGCAGCGCCGGCACGAAGGCAACCCAGAACAGCGTGCGGTAGGTGCCGGCCGACTCACCCAGCCACCACAGCAATGCAAAGGCCAGCAGCGGGCCGAACACGGCGCCGGCCTTGTCGAGCGCCTTGTGCACGCCGAACGAATAGCCCCGCGCTGACGGCTCGGCGATGGCGGACAGCCAGGCGTCGCGCGGCGGGCCGCGAAACCCTTTGCCCAGCCGCTCGATGACGCGGAACGCGCTCAGCCCGGCGATGGAGCTCGACACCAGCAGCAGCGTCTTGGCCAAGGTCGAAAAACCGTAGCCGGCAAGCGCAAATACCTTGCGCTTGCCGCTGCGGTCGGACCGCCACCCGGACAGGTAATTCAGCGACGACGCCGAGAAGTCAGCCAGCCCCTCGACCAGGCCCAGCAGAGCGCTCGACGCACCGGCAATGGTGGTGAAGAAAACGGCGAACACCGAAAAAATCATCTCCGAGCTGAGGTCGGTGAGAAAACTCACCAGGCCGAGCTTGAGGATGTCCGGGTGCAGGCGGGCGGGCCCGCTGGCGGCCGGCGGCGCTGCCAGGGGATCGACGATCGGGTGCTGGATCATGGGGGTCCCGGTTCAGGCAGGCAGGACAGCATGCGTTGACCGCCTGGCTGTGGCCCTGCGCCGCATCAACCGAAGGGCACGCTGCGTGATCGCTTGGCCTGGCCTGGCCCGGCGGCGTCGTTGAACGGCGCGCCGGAGCGCGTCAGCGCCGGCGTTCGGCCGGCTTTTCCTCGCCCGAGTACGCCGTGTGCAACTCGACCGGCTTGGCCGACCGCTTGCGCAGGCGGATGTTGAGCATCTCGACGCCGACCGAAAACGCCATCGCGAAGTAGACGTAGCCCTTGGGAACGTGCTGGTCGAAGCCTTCGGCGATGAGCACCACGCCCACCACCACGAGGAACGCCAGCGCCAGCATCTTGATCGTCGGGTGATCGGAGACGAAGCGGCCGATCGCGCCGGCGAACAACATCATCAAGCCGACCGACATGACCACGGCGGCGATCATCACCTCGATCTGGTCGACCATGCCGACCGCGGTGATGATGGAGTCGAGCGAGAACACCATGTCGACCACCATGATCTGCAGGATCACCGCAGTGAACGTGGCCTTGACGGCACCGGAGGCGTGCCCCTGCTCGCCTTCCATCGACTGGTGTATCTCACCGGTGCTCTTCCAGATCAGGAACAGCCCGCCGCCGATCAGGATCATGTCGCGGCCGGAGATCTCCTGCGACAACACGGTGAACAGCGGTGCCGTCAAGCCGATGATCCACGCCAGCACCAGCAGCAGCCCGATGCGCATGAACATGGCCATGAACAGGCCGATGCGCCGCGCCAGCTCGCGCTGCTGCAGCGGCAGCTTGTCGACCAGGATGGAGATGAAGACGATGTTGTCGATGCCCAGCACCAGTTCGAGCGCGGTCAGGGTGGCCAGGGCGATCCAGGCCTGCGGGTCGCTGAGCAGTTCCATCATGGTGTCGTCGATTCAGTTCATTGCCGGGCGGGCCCGTGCGAAGGGCGGAATCTAGCCGACGCGACACTTCGTGTAAATTCGTTTTTGTCGAGGACTTGCTTCAAAGGCGCCAGCGGCTCGGCGCGCGAGCGCGGCCACGGTCAGGCCTTCACGAAGGCGCCGTGCAGGCCAAGCGGCAGGGCGCGCGGCAGCACCGCCTGCGCCACCGGGCCGTCGCCCAGGCGGTCGGAGCGCAGGCACGACAGCAGCGTGCGACGCCGCGTCAAGTCCAGCGCGGTGCCCAGCACCCAGCCCGCGCTGCCGGGCGCCGAGCCGGGTTCGGCGACGAACACATGCTCTTCCGCCATGTGGTCTTCGCCATATGCGTAGACATCGGTCTTGCCGCTTTCCACGTGCGTGCGCGCGACCGCGCTGAAGCCCGGGTGGTGGGCGCTGGTTTGCGTCGCGTGGAACAGGTGCGCGTGGCGCAGCCCGGTCTGGCGCGAATCGATGCGCGGGAACTCGGCGTCAATGCGCAGCAGCTCCTGCGATGCCTTCTTGCCCGCCGGGTCGATCCGCACCTGGGCAATGTGGTATGCCGGCCGCGCCACGAGCCGGCCGCGCATCACCTCGCGGTCAGTGCGTAACAGCGCCGTGGGTTCGGCGGCGTGCACGTAGTCGACGCGGATTACGCCCTGGCCGTCCTCCCATGCATTGCCCAGATGGAACAGAAATCCCGCCGGCAACTCCAGCCAGTGGCGCCGGCTCCAGTCGGCCTTGTCGACCACCAGCACGCGCATGCCTTGTTCGGGCCGCCAGACATGGCTGTCGAGAAAGCTCCGGCCTTGTTCAAAGTGCGCCTTGTCGAACACCAGCGGCGGCATCAGGAACACCAGGTGGCGCTGCGTGACGGCGAAGTCGTGCACCATTCGCATGTCGGGCAAGGGCAGCACATCGGCGCGCATCAACTGCCCATTGCGGCCGATCTGGTACAGCACCATCAGGTTGTTCATCACGCTCATGCCGAAGTTCCAGGTGGTGCCGTCCGGGTCGACGCGCGGGTGGGCGGAAAACGGCGCGCCGATCAAGTCATCGCGCCACACCTGGGTGCCGCGCGTGTGCAGCGTGGTCGGGTCGAGCCGGTGGGCCGAGCCGCCTTCCCACAGCGCGAGCAGTTCGTCGCCCAGCGGCAGCACGCTGGTGTTGGCCACATTCAGCGCGTCGGGCGAGCCGGCCGGCTGCATGCCGGGCCACTGGCTGCCGAAGCCGGGCAGCAAGCGCTTGCCGGCGGCGCTCTCCGCGCTGAATTTCGAAGTGCGCACGATCCTGCCGTTGTGCGTCACACCGGTGGCGCCGATCGCAAAGCGCTGCACCATGCCGTCGCCGTCGAACCAATGCTGGTAGCGTTGCCCCGCCAGGTCGTGCACGGCAGGGCCGTTGCGAAACAGCAGGCCATGCACGGCGGCGGGGAAGCGCCCGCGCACGGCAGCCGCCTGGGGTTCAAAGTCGGCGCCGGCGGCCTGAAACCCCAGCGTCCAGGGCGACGACGCTTGCGCCTGCGCAAAGTCCGTCATCCAGGGGTCGGGCAGCGCGTCAGCGCGTGTCAGCGTCGGGGCGAGTGCCGTGCCGAAACCGGCGGCTGCGGCGATGCGAAAGAAGTCGCGACGATTCATGGCGAGTCTCCGGGAGCTTGGCAGGGTGGCGTGGCACACCACGCCAATGGGGGCAGGCGTTCAGCGCAGCTGGATGGCAATGGCGGTGTCGACGCGCAGGTCCAGCGCGGCTTTGTCGAACGACGGTGCCGCGGCGTTGCCGATCGCATCGTTGCTGAAGCCGAAGGCTTCGGTGGGCATGCCCACCAGGTTCATGTCCAGCTTGCCGTTGCCGTTCTCGTCGTGGAAGACCGCCAGCGCATAACGGCCCGCCGGCAGGTTGCGAAACGCCACCGTGCCGCCGGCCTGCGAGGCCGGAATCATCTGCGCGCCGATGCGCCCTTCAGACTTGGGAAATGTCTCGGCGCTGTTGTACAGCGCGAGCATCACCGAACCCTGCTGCGAGCGCAGGCCGTTGACGGTCACGGTCAGGTCGGCGGCGCCGGCCAGGGACGACGCGGCCAACAGCCCGCCGAGGATCAGCGCGGCGGGAGCGCGCGCAACGGTTGGGGCTGAGTGGGTCGGGAAGTGGGTTGAGGTTTGCATGGTTCACTCCGGGTCGGCTGGGTTCGAAGACGACGTGTCTTCGATGAACTGAACTTTCGCCGGCCACGCTGGCGCCGCACAACGCGATGCGACCAAGTGCGGTGGCGGCGCGCGAAGCGCCGGCGGCTGCGATCGAACCGCAAGCCGGTTGCGGCAACAACGCACACCGCGCCAGGTGAGGGCCGTCTTCCTGCCCTTTGGCGGCGCGCGTGTCGGCCGATCTCCTACATCAGGCAGCGCCGTGCGCCGACACGCGCTGGCGGCCGTGGCCGATCGCCAAGCCACCGGGCGCGGCCTAAGCTTGGAATGCAACGCGAAAAACCGCCGAACCGCAGGAGCCCATCGAGATGAACACCGTTCCGATGCCTTTTCCCGAAGCCGAGCGCTACGAGTTGCGCTACCAGTCGCTCTTTCACGAGGGGCGGGGATATTCGTTCCCCTGCGACGCGGCCGGCCATGTGGACATGGACGCGCTGAGCGAGCGGGCACGCTACAACTACCTGTATGTGCGCGCCGTGGTCGGGCGCGAGTTCGCCACCCCGGCCGTGCGCCCGCACTGGCTGCAGTAGCGCCCTGAGGCGTTGCGGCGGCCGGCGCGAACCGGATCGCCCGCCGCAGCCCGCGCCGAGCCGGGCTGCGAGCCCCGGCATCGCGCATGAGACGGCCCGCAGCAGGGCCCGCATACAATCCAAGGCTTTTTCGCGGCCGGCTGAGCGCCGCGTTTGACCGAGGATTTTCAAGTGTTCATCTCAGAAGCGTTTGCGCAAGCCGCACCTGCCGCCACCGGCGGCGGCGCGGAATCCCTGTTTGGCAGCCTGGGCACGATGCTGCCGCTGGTGCTGATGTTCGTGGTGCTGTACTTCGTCATGATCCGCCCGCAGATGAGGCGGCAGAAAGAGCACAAGGCGATGATCGACGCCATTGCCAAGGGCGACGAAGTGGTGATCGGCGGCGGCCTGCTGGGCAAGGTGTCCAAGATGGGCGAGAGCTACCTGCATGTCGAGGTCGCCAATGGCGTCGAAGTGCAGGTGCAGCGGGGCTCGGTGGTGCAGGTGCTGCCCAAGGGCACGGTCAAGTAACGGTTTTGTCATGAACCGCTACCCGCTGTGGAAGTACGCCATCCTGCTCGCCGCACTGCTCGTCGGGCTGGTGTACACCCTGCCCAACTTCTTTGGGGAGGCGCCGGCGGTGCAGGTCAGCAGCGCCAAGGTCACACTCAAGCTGGACAAGTCGATGGAAGCCCGTGTCCAGCAGGCGCTGACGGGCGCTGGCATCAGGGCCGACTTCGTGCAGTTCGAGGGCACCTCGGTCAAGGCGCGCTTTGATGACCTCGACACCCAGTCCAAGGCCAAGGAAGCGATCAACAAGGCGCTCAACCCGGACCCGGCCGACCCGGGCTACATCGTTGCGCTGAACCTGCTGTCGCGCTCGCCGCATTGGCTGACCGCGTTGCGCGCCATGCCCATGTATCTGGGCCTGGACCTGCGCGGCGGCGTGCACTTCCTGATGCAGGTGGACATGAA
The DNA here is from genome assembly GCA_031415135.1 of Methylibium sp. Taxonomy (GTDB): domain Bacteria; phylum Pseudomonadota; class Gammaproteobacteria; order Burkholderiales; family Burkholderiaceae_C; genus LGRD01. Next base: position 42,594 of record JANORB010000181.1, on the reverse strand, counting down.
GTCGGCGCTGACGAAAAAGGCCGAATCGCTGGCCGGCGACATCCGGGTGCTGCTGCGCGACAAGAACCTGCGCCATGCCGGCATTTCCCGTGACGGCAACTCCGTCGACATTCGTTTCCGCGATCGTGAAACGCTGGCCGCGGCGCGCAGCCTGCTGGCCGAGCAGTTGCCGGATCTGTTGTGGGCCGACGCGCCGGACGGCGGCGACTTCAAGCTCACCGGCTCGCTCAAGCCCGAGGCGGCGCGGCTGGTGCAAGAGACCGCCGTCAAGCAGAACATCACCACGCTGCACAACCGGGTCAACGAACTCGGCGTGGCCGAACCGGTGATCCAGCAGCAGGGGCTGGACCGTGTGGTGGTGCAATTGCCCGGCGTGCAGGACACGGCCAAGGCCAAGGACATCATCGGCCGCACCGCCACGCTGGAGTTGCGCATGGTGGACGACAGCGCCGAGGCGGCAGCCGCTGCCGCCGGCACCGGGCCGGTCCCGTTCGGCGCGGAGCGCTACGTGGAGCGCGGCGGCTTGCCGCTGATCGTCAAGCGCCAGGTCATCCTGACCGGCGAAAGCCTCACCGATGCGCAGGCCGGTTTCGATTCGCAAACCCAATCGCCCGCGGTGCACCTGACCGTCGATGCCAAGGGCGCGCGCATCATGAAGGAGGTGTCGGCCGCCAACGTCGGCAAGCGCATGGCGATCCTGCTGTTCGAAAAGGGCAAGGGCGAGGTCGTGACCGCGCCGCGGATCAACAGCGAGCTTGGTTCGCGCTTCCAGATTACCGGCTCGATGAGCACGGTGGAGGCCAACGACACGGCCTTGCTGCTGCGCGCCGGCTCACTCGCCGCGCCGATGGAGATCATCGAAGAAAAGACCATCGGCCCGACGCTGGGCGCGGAGAACATCACCAAGGGATTCAACAGCGTGATCTACGGCTTCAGTGCGATCGCCTTGTTCATGTGCGCCTACTACATGCTGTTCGGTGCGTTCTCGACGCTGGCGCTGGCGTTCAACCTGCTGCTGCTGGTGGCGGTGCTGTCGATGCTGCAGGCAACGCTGACGCTGCCGGGCATCGCCGCCATTGCGCTGACGCTGGGCATGGCCATCGACGCAAACGTGCTGATCAACGAGCGGGTGCGCGAGGAACTGCGCGGCGGCGCGTCACCGCAGGCGGCCATCAACATCGGCTACGAGCGGGCATTTGCCACCATCCTGGACTCCAACGTGACCACGTTGATCGCGGGCATCGCGCTGTTCGCGTTCGGCTCCGGCCCGATCAAGGGCTTCGCCGTGGTTCACTGCCTGGGCATCCTGACCTCGATGTTCTCGGCCGTGGTGTTTTCGCGCGGCCTGGTGAACCTTTGGTACGGGCGGCAGAAAAAACTCAAGGGCGTTTCGATCGGGCAGGTCTGGAAGCCGCAGGGCGATGCGCCCGCGCCGACTTGAACGACCGATCGCCCAGCAACAGGACAGGCCATGGAATTTTTCAGGATCCGACGCGACATCCCGTTCATGCGGCATGCGCTGGTGTTCAACATCATCTCGCTGCTGACGTTTCTGGCGGCGGTGTTCTTCCTCGTCACGCGCGGGCTTCACCTGTCCATCGAGTTCACCGGCGGCACGGTCATCGAGGCGGGCTATGCGCAATCGGCCGACATCGGCAAGATCCGCTCGACGCTGCAGCGCTTGAACCTCGGTGAGGTGCAGGTGCAGAACTTCGGCAGTTCACGCGATGTGCTGATCCGCCTGCCGGTTCGCGCCGACGTCAAGAAGGACGATCTGGTGGCGCGTGTGTTCAGCGAACTGTGCAAGGCCGAAAGCGGCCAAGTGCAGGCCCGGCAGTTCATCAGCGACAAGGGCGAGTCGGTCAGCAAGCAGGCCTGCGAAGCGGGCGGTGCGGAGCCGGTCAAACTGCAGCGCAGTGAATTCGTCGGCCCCCAGGTGGGCCGCGAACTCGCCGAAGACGGCGCCAAGGCGCTCGCCTTCGTCGTCATCGGCATCATGCTTTACCTGGCGTTTCGATTCGAGTGGAAGTTCTCGGTGGCCGCCATCGTCGCCAATTTGCACGACGTGATCATCATCCTGGGCTTCTTCGCCTACTTCCAGTGGGAGTTTTCGCTCTCGGTGCTGGCGGCGGTGCTGGCGGTGCTGGGTTATTCGGTCAACGAGTCGGTGGTGATCTTCGACCGGATTCGGGAGGCCTTTCGGCGCTACCGCAAGATGGACACGCAGCAAGTGATCGACCATGCGATCACGAGCACGATGAGCCGCACGGTCATCACCCACGGCTCGACCCAGATGATGGTGCTGTCGATGCTCATCTTCGGCGGTCCGACGCTGCATGAGTTTGCGCTGGCGCTGACCATCGGCATCTTGTTCGGCATCTACTCGTCGGTGTTCGTTGCCGCGGCCATCGCCATGTGGCTGGGTGTGAAGCGCGAGGATCTGGTCAAGTACAGCGCCAAGGAGACCGATCCCGACGACCCGAATGCCGGGGCGGTGGTGTAGAGTTCTTTGCTTATCCAATAGGCGGTTTCCCGAACCCAACATGGCGACCCTAGGCAACCCCACGGCACTGGCCCAGCAGGCGCGCCGAGCCTACGCCGAGGGGTTGCTGGGCGGCATGCCGGCCGTCGTCCAGGCGGTCGACCAGGGGGCCCGTGTGCTGCTCAGCCAGGTCGCCGAAGGGTCGGTCACGATGAAGCGGCGCGATGCGGTCCAGGACCTCAACGCATCGCGCGCATTCTGGTTGCAGGGCATGACCCAGATGTTGCGCGGCGCCGTGCGCAGTGGCGGCGTGTCGATGTCTCGCCCGGGCGATTTGCCGCTGCCGGCGCCGCGCGCGGCCAACATGAGCCTGGTGGACGACGACACGATCGAGAACGAGATCCTCAGTTCGAGGCTGGCGTTGTCGGTGATGGACCGTGCGTCCTGGGAGTTCACCGACCTGCGCGCCCGCATGAACGTGCTGGAGGGGCGCGACGAACTCGAAGCCAACGATGTGCTCAGGCCGCATGTGTTGGCGCGCGTGGTGATCACGTCCTGGCGCGCTGCTGGCCTGACCCTGGAAACCTGGCGGACGCTGCACACGGTGCTGCACGACGAGTTTTCGCATTTCGCTGAAGAGGGCTATCACGAGACCAACCGCTGGCTGATGCAGCGCCAGGTGCTGCCCGAGGTCGATCTGCGTCCCTTCATTCGCCGTTCGCGCAATTCGGCCTGGATGGCCAGCACCCATGCGTCGGGCGGGGCGGGGTTCGCGCTGTCGGCAACCCAGTCAATGGCCGGGCGGGGCGAGGTGGGCGAAGAGACCCGCATGTTGACGCACCCCGCGCCGCTGGTGCGCGGGGCCGACCATTCGAGCGAAGTGCTGGGGCGGTTGAACCGCTTGATCGGCCGGCAGTTGCCCGAGTTCGCCGTGACCGCGAACGCGCCGCAGCCCGCTTCCGCCGGTCTCAACGCGGCCATTGCCGTGGCGCAGCAAGGGATCGCGAGCCGCCTGTCGGCGCCGGTTGCCGGCGGCGGTGTGGCCATGCCGCTGAGCACGCCGGCGTTGCTGGAGGAGTTGAACCAGCGCAAGCAGATCCTGAAACAGGCGGCCGCCACGCCGGTGGAGCGCGCCACGATCGAGATCGTGGCGCTGTTGTTCCAGAGCATCCTCACCGAGGAACGCATTCCCGCCACCGTGCGGGTGTGGTTCGCCCGCCTGCAGATGCCGGTGTTGCGCGTGGCGGTGAGTGAGCCGGACTTCTTTGCCACCGTGGACCATCCGGCGCGCCGCCTGATCGACCGCATGGGGGCGTGCGTGATGGGTTTCGACGCGACGACGCGTGCCGTCGGCGACATGCTGCAAAAGGAAATCAAGCGCGTGGTCCAGGTGGTCGAGGCCTATCCCGACACCGGCCGGCGCGTGTTCCAGACCGTGCTGACCGAGTTCGAGCGCTTCCTGGAGCACTACTTCAAGAACGAGAACGAGGCTTCGCGCCGCGGCGTGTCGCTGGCGCAGCAGGTCGAGCAGCGCGAGACGATGGCGATCCAGTACACCATCGAGCTGCGCAAGATGCTCAACGAGATGCCGGTGCAGGAGGGCGTGCGCGAGTTCCTGTTCCAGGTGTGGGCCGACGTGCTGGCGGTGACCGCCGTGAAAGAGGGCGTTCAGGGCGAGGCCATCAAGGCCATGAAACGCGCCGCTGCCGACCTCATCTGGTCGGCCAGCGCCAAGGTGTCGCGCGAGGAGCGCGCCGACGTGATCCGGCGGCTCCCGCCGCTGCTGAAGGCCTTGCGCGACGGGATGGAACAAGCCGGCGTGAGCGTCGACAAGCAGGACGAACACATCTCCAAGCTGAACAATTCGCTGGCGGCGGCGTTCACGGCCAAGACGGCGTCCATCCCGCACGAGCGCCTGGTCGAATTGATGGCGCGCCTTGAAACCCTGGAAGAACTCCTGCCCGACGCCGAGGACGTGGAGATCGACGAGTCCCTGGTGCTCGACCTGTCCGGCCATGAAAGCGAAGAACTCGAAGTGGTCGACGAGGGCGGGTCGATGCCGACACCCGCAATGCTGGCCTGGGCGCGCGAGTTGCAGGTCGGCGGCTGGTACATGCTGGACTACCGCAACCGCAACGAGGCGGTTCAACTCTCGTGGCAGGGCTTGCGCAAGCAGCTCACGCTGTTCGTGTCGCCGCAAGGGCGCGGCATCCTGTTCCAGAAGCACCGGCTCGCGTCATTCCTGCAAGCGGGTTTGCTGGTGCCGGCGCAAGACGAGTCGCTGACCGTGCGCGCCACGCGCGACGCGCTCGAAAAACTCAATGTGGACCCGAGCCGGCTGTTGGGCTGATTTGGCTGGCGGTTCAGTGAATCAACCGGTCTTCGGCGTCGACGAACAATTCGTCCAGGATCAGCGCATCGGGTTCTTCGCCCAATGACCAGAACACCATCAGCACGATGATCTTGAGGTCTTCCAGGTCCAGCGGGTTGCCACCGATCGCGGTGGCGCGGTCGACCACCATTTCGCGCATCGGCGGCGGCAGCACACCGGCGGATTCGAGGAAGCTGATGAAGCCGATGGACTCTTCTCCGAGCAGCTCGTTTTCGCGCTCCGAGTAGACCCGCATGCTGCTTTGGCCCTGTTCGCCCACATAAGACTGCGCGGCACTGGCCAGCCCGTCGAGCCACAACAACGCTTCCTGGATTTCATCCGACTCGAATCCCACCGACGACAGCTTGCGGGTGAGCTGGTCATGCGCGGGGCAGGCGTCGGGCCGCCAGTAGTTTTCGTACAGGTACACGAGCACGTCGAACATGCAAAACACTATACCGCAGGGTGGTTTGCCGCCGCGGCCGAACGCGTGATTTTCGTGGCGAACCGGCGTTCAAGCCAGCAGCGCGGGCTGTGTCTTTGCCTCAGCCGTGTGCGACACGTTGAAACAATTGTCCCGGCAACCGGGCGACGAGGCCGTCGAGCTCCAGGCCGAGCAGGCGCGAGTTCAACTCCGAAGCCGGCCAGCCGGTTCGCGCCACCAGCGCATCCAGCGTGACCGGGTCGAACCCGATCGCCGCGAGCAGCGGGTCTTCTGTGCGGGCAGGGGCTGGGTCGTGCGGCGCCGCGGGCTCATCGGACAGCTTCAAGTCCTCGAGAATGTCCTGTGCGCTGTCCACCAGCTTGGCGCCCTGTTTGATCAAGGCGTGGCAGCCTTTCGACTGGGGCGAGTGGATGGAGCCGGGAATCGCGAAGACGTCGCGTCCGGCCTCATTGGCCATTCGCGCGGTGATCAGCGAGCCCGATTGCAACGCGGCTTCCACCACCAGAGTGCCGCGCGAAAGCCCGGCGATGATTCGGTTCCGAATCGGGAAATTGGGTGGCAGCGGCGGTGTTCCCAGCGCGTACTCGCTCAACATGAGCCCGTGCTCGGCAATCCGGTGCGCGAGCCGCAGGTTGCGGCGCGGATAGACGCGGTCCAGCCCCGTGCCCACGACGGCCACCGTGCTGCCGGCCCCGGCCAGGCCGCCCTCGTGGGCGGCGGCGTCGATGCCCAGCGCCAATCCCGAGATCACCGTCAGCCCCGCGTGGCTCAGGTGGGTCGCGAACGCACGCGCGTTGTCGGCGCCTTGCGGGGTCGGATTGCGGCTGCCCACCACCGCAATGGCCGCGGTCTGCAGCAACTCGATGCGGCCCTGGGCGTAAAGCAGCAGCGGTGGATCGGCGGTTTCGAGCAGAGCAGGCGGATAAAGTGGATCGCCGAGGGTGACGAGCGCGCGCCGTTCTTGCGACTCGGCGTTCAACCAATCAAGCGTGAGCGTGACCAGCGCGGCAAGGCCTTCATGCTCCAACACCAGCGCCGCCGCCGGGGTGGCGCCGGCCACTTCACGGCGCGCGCTGCTGGACGCATCGAACACCGCCTGTGGCGAGCCGAATGCGGCGAGCAACTTGCGCGCCGAATCCCGGCCCACTTTGGGGGTTTCGAGAAGCCGCAACCAGGCGGCGAGTTCGTCGCGGTCGATCACGCGGCGCGCGGCGGCAACCCGTTCAATCAAGGCTCGGTGAAACGGTCGCCCCGCCGGACAGGTTCCAGGACCGACATGATCAGCGCGTAGGACATGCGGTCGAACACCCGGAACACGAACAGCGTGCCATGCCGCTCGTCGGGCAGCCGGATGAGCGGCCGCTTCGGATCGGTCTTGTCCACCGTCTCTGCGCCGGCGCGCCACAGCGCCAGCACATGGCCGCGTTCCATGCCGTCGCGCGTGCCCTTGTTCAGCGAGACGATCTGGTTCTGCCCCGCGTTCAAGCCCTCGCCGTAAACCGAGACGATCTGGCCGGCCATCGCGCCTTGCGGCGCATGCGGGGTGTAGTTGCTGAATTGCGGCGCCGGCATCGCCGCCAGGCGGTCGCCCACCCCGGCTTCCTGGCGCAGGTTCGTCAAGGTGAACGTGGCCGGCACGATCTCGCCCTTGCCATCGGCCGAGCTGCGCGTTTCGCCGGGGCGGGTGTATTCCGCTGTGCCGACATAGTTGGCTTCATAACCGAGCAACTCGTTGGTCGTCGGATCGAGCAGCGGCTTGGCTTCGCGGAACACCCGGTACTCGCGCTGCGGGCCGCTCAGATCGCCGCGCACATAGGCCACATCGCCGCGGCCCATCAGCACACGACCCTCCTGGGCGGCGACGATGCGCGGCGCCGAGTCCAGCTCGTTGCTCTGAAAGATCACGGCCTCGTTCAGAAACGGTTCGATCAGGTGGAACGGAATCGACGCGACCGGGCCGGTGTCCAGCCCTTGGCCGCGCACTCTGGGCGACATCTTCACGGTGCCGCCGCCACCCGCTTGCCCCATGCGCAAGCGGGCCCGCCCGCCGCTCTTGTCGAGGTACAGCACCTGCCCCGGGTAGATCAGGTGCGGGTTGCGGATTTGTTCGAGGTTCATGCCCCACAACTCGGGCCATCGCCACGGGCTCTTGAGAAACACTTTGGAGATGTCCCACAGCGTGTCGCGCGGCTTGACGGTGTACGAGTCGGGTGCATTCGGCGCCAGTTCCGACAGCGCAACACCGCCTTGTGCGACCTGCTGCGCGGTGCCTCGCTGCTGCGGCGTGACGGGCCAGGTGGTTGCCGCTGCGGGGGCCACCCAGAGCACCGCGGCCAATGCGGCACCCGACCAGGCGAACCGCGCCACCCGGTCAACGTGAAGATCGTATCGGTTGCGACGGGTCATGTGGGGCAATCTGAGAGCGCGCAAGAGTCAAGGGCCCGCGCGGTGGGGTTACTGGGCCGAACGCGCCACACCCGTGTCAGTTCGGCGAAAATCCTCATTCACTTTGACAGATTTTGCCCCTAAACCCTTGATGTCGCAACGAAAGTGGACCGGCCCTGCCCGCTGGGTGTGAGACCTGTCACGCCCCGTCCGATTGCAGACGGCCCGCCATGGCGGCGACTTTGCGAAGCCGCGATTGTCTTGCCGGACCTTCATTCAACCCATCCCTGTCGATTCTCCGTTTCCCCATGGCCAAGCTGCAAATCCTTCGTTATCCCGATCCTCGCCTTCATACGATTGCCCGGCCGGTCGCCCAAGTGGATGCGCGCATCCGCCAGCTGGTCGACAACATGCTGGAGACCATGTACGACGCCGAGGGCGTGGGCCTGGCCGCCACCCAGGTTGACGTTCACGAGCGCGTGATCGTGATCGACACCTCCGACCAGCGCAACGAGCCGTATGTGCTGATCAACCCGGAACTCGTGGCCACCAGCGATGAAATGACTTTCGGCGACGAAGGTTGCCTGTCGGTGCCGACCATCTACGACAAGGTGCAGCGCCACGCCCGCGTGACGGTGCGGGCCTTGAACCGCTCCGGCGATGTCGACCAGTTCGACGCCGATGGCCTGCTGGCGGTGTGCGTGCAGCACGAGATGGACCACCTGATGGGCAAGGTGTTCGTCGAGTACCTCAGCCCGCTCAAGCGCGAACGCATCAAGACCAAGATGGTGAAGCGAACCCGCGACGAACTGCGTGATGCGTGATCCAACGCGGCCAGGCGCGCGCCGCACCAGAGTGGCTTTCGCCGGCACGCCCGAGTTTGCGCGCACCGCGCTGGCCAGCCTGCGCGCCGCGGGATTCGACCTCGTGATGGTGCTGACCCAACCCGACCGGCCGGCCGGCCGCGGCCTGAAGCTGCACGCATCACCGGTGAAAGCCTTTGCGATCGAGCACGGCATCCCGGTGGCGCAACCGCGCAGCCTGCGCCTGGACGGCAAGTTCCCCGAGGATGCGGTCGCCGCGCAGCAGCAACTCGTCGCCGCGCGAGCCGACGTGATGGTGGTCGCGGCTTATGGGCTGATCCTGCCGGCGTGGGCGCTCGAGGCGCCGCGCCTGGGTTGCCTGAACATTCATGCCTCGCTGTTGCCGCGCTGGCGCGGCGCCGCACCGATTCACCGCGCCATCGAAGCCGGTGACGCGCTGACCGGCATCACCATCATGCAGATGGATGCCGGCCTGGACACCGGCGCGATGTTGCTGGCCGGGCCGATGCCGATCGCGGCCGACGACAGCACCGCCACGCTGCACGACCGCTTGGCTGCGCTCGGCGGCAAGCTGATCGTCGAAGCGCTCGAACTCGCCGGGTGCGGGGGCCTGGCGCCGACGCCTCAGCCGGCCGACGGCGTGACGTACGCGCACAAGATCGAAAAGGCCGAAGCCGCGATCGACTGGCGCTTGCCCGCGGCGGTCATCGAACGCCGCATCCGGGCGTTCGATCCTTTCCCCGGCGCGAGCACGCTGTTGGGCCACGACTCCCTCAAGTGCTGGCGCGCCGAACCCGCCGCAGGCGGCGGGCCGCCTGGCCGCGTGCTGGCGGTCGACGAGCGCGGCATCACCGTGGCCTGCGGCGAAGGCGCCTTGCGCCTGACCGAACTGCAGCGGCCAGGTGGCAAGCGCCTGTCGGCAAGGCAATTCCTGCAGGGTGCGGCGATCGACACCGGAATGTCGTTCGAATGAATTTGCTGCCAACCGGGTCACCGCCCACGCGCCGCCGCGCTGGCCCACGCCGGCCCAGGGCGGCACGACAATAGCGCCATGAGCCTGCCCGCAGCCCTGGCGCGCCATCCCGATTTCCGGCGCGGCGCGCGCGACATGCTGGAGTTCCTGCCCGGCATCGCGGCGTGGGGGCTGGTCACCGGCGTCGCGATGGTCAAGGCCGGCCTGAGCGTGCCGCTGGCGCTGTTCATGTCGCTGGCGGTCTATTCGGGCGCGGCGCAACTGGCCACGCTGCCGTTGATCGCCGCCGGCGCGCCGCTGTGGGTGGTGTGGGCCGCGGCGGGTTGTGTCAACCTGCGCTTCCTGATCTACAGCGCGCAGTGGCGGGTCTACTTCGAACACCTGCCGCGCCTGCGCCGGCTGGCCTTGATCTACTTTGCGGTCGACATCAACCTGGTGGTGTTCCAGCGCGCCTACCCAGCGCCTCGGCGCGAGCCGGGGCAGGTCGCTTACTTCCTGGGCGGTGTGCTGCCCATCTGGCTGAGCTGGCAAATCCCGTCGCTGCTCGGCATCGTGCTGGCCGACGTGATTCCGACCCAATGGGGCCTGGGGTTTGCCGGCACGCTGGCCATGCTGGGCCTGACCTACGGTTTGTTGTCGGACCGCGGCACCTGGGCTGCGGCCATCGTTGCCGGCCTGGCCGCGGTGGCGGCATTTGCACTGCCGCTCAAGTTGAACATCATGGTGGCCATTGCCGCCGCGGTGGCCACCGGCCTGCTGGTCGAGCAGGGTGAGCGCGCGGCGCAGCGGCTGCGGGGTGGCGCATGAGCGGCGACCATGCCGCGCTCGCCATCGCCGGCCTGGCCGCCGTGACGCTGGTGACGCGCGGCTTCTTTCTGTTCCCCGACCGCGAAGTGCCGGTCCCGCCCTGGCTCACGCGTGGCCTGAAGGTGGCGCCGCTGGCGGCGTTGACGGCCATCGTGGTGCCCGAAATCGTCATGACCGAGGGCCACCTGATCAGCACCTGGCAAGACGCGCGCCTGGCCGCCGCAGCCTGTGCCACGCTGTACTACCTGTGGCGCCCCGGCGTGCTCGGGCCGCTGCTGGCCGGTCTGCTGGCTTTCCTGCCTTTGCGATTGCTGTGGGGCTGGTAATGTGTTGACCCCACGCTGTAACCCGGTGACCTTAAACTCAATTTTTCGGTCTCATACGCCATGAACGTCATTCGCTTCACCGATCTCATTCAGGCTGGCAAGGTCGCCGGCCAACGAGTTTTCATTCGCGCCGACCTCAACGTGCCGCAAGACGACGCCGGCCGCATCACCGAAGACACCCGCATCCGCGCGTCGGTGCCCTGCATCCAGATGGCGTTGAAGGCCGGTGCCGCAGTGATGGTCACCTCGCACCTGGGCCGGCCCACCGAAGGCGAGTTCAAGCCCGCCGATTCGCTCGCGCCGGTGGCCAGGCGGCTGGGCGAGTTGCTCGGCTTCGACGTGCCCGTCATCGCCAACTGGGTCGATGGCGTGACAGTCGCGCCGGGCCATCTGGTGATGCTGGAAAACTGCCGCGTCAACAAGGGCGAAAAGAAGAACGACGAAGCGCTGGCTCGCAAAATGGCCGCGCTGTGCGACATCTTCGTGCACGACGCGTTCGGCACCGCGCACCGTGCCGAAGCCAGCACCTACGGCATTGCGCAGTACGCCAAGGTCGCGTGTGCCGGCCCGCTGCTGGCGGCCGAGATCGATGCCATCACCACGGCGCTGGCGCACCCGAAACGGCCGCTGGTGGCGATTGTTGCGGGCAGCAAGGTCAGCACCAAGCTGACCATCTTGCAGAGCCTGGCGAAGAATGTGGACGGGCTGATCGTCGGGGGCGGCATCGCCAACACCTTCATGCTGGCCGCGGGCATGAAGATCGGCAACAGCCTGGCCGAAGCCAGCCTGATCGGTGAAGCCAAGGCGGTGATCGACGCGATGCAGGCGCGCGGTGCCGCGGTGCCGATTCCGGTCGACGTGGTCACCGCCAAGGCCTTCAAGGCCGATGCCCCCGCCACCGTCAAGGCGTCGAGCGACGTGGCCGACGACGACCTGATCCTCGACATCGGCCCGAAGACCGCGCAGATGCTGGCCGGCCAGCTCAAGGCGGCCGGCACCATCGTCTGGAACGGGCCGGTCGGCGTGTTCGAGTTCGACGCTTTTTCGCACGGCACCGAGGCCATTGCGCGCGCCATCGCCAGCTCCAGCGCCTTCAGCATCGCGGGGGGTGGCGACACGCTCGCCGCGATCGCAAAATACGGCATCGAAAAGCAGGTGGGCTACATCTCCACCGGCGGCGGCGCATTTCTGGAAGTGCTGGAGGGCAAGACGCTGCCCGCCTTCGAGATCCTGCAAAAGCGCGCCCAGGGCTGAACTGCTGCGCGGCGCCGGCGCGTGAAGCGCGCCAGCCGACCCACCGAATCAAACAATAACGGAGACCGCCATGACCCGCGCCACCAAGATCGTCGCCACCCTCGGCCCCGCGTCCAGCTCACCCGAGGTGCTGGAGCAGATGATCCGCGCCGGCGTCGACGTGGTGCGCCTGAACTTTTCGCACGGCAAGGCACAAGACCACATCGACCGCGCCACGCTGGTGCGCGAAGTGGCCAAGCGCGCCGGCAAAGAGGTCGCCATCATGGCCGACCTGCAAGGCCCGAAGATCCGGGTCGGCAAGTTCGACGGCGGCAAGACCATGCTGGAGAACGGCCAGAAATTCATTCTGGACGGCGCCACCACCGAACTCGGCACCAACGAGCGTGTCGGGCTGGACTACAAGGAGCTGCCGCGCGATGTGAAGCCGGGCGACACGCTGCTGCTCAACGATGGCCTGCTCAGGCTGATCGTCAATGCCGTGCGCGGTGAAGAGGTGCACACCACGGTGGTGGTGGGCGGCGAGTTGTCCAACAACAAGGGCATCAACAAGGCCGGCGGTGGCCTGACCGCGCCTGCCCTGACCGCCAAGGACATGGAAGACATCAAGACGGCGATGAGCTTCCAGTGCGAATACCTGGCGGTCAGCTTCCCCAAGAGCGCCACCGACATGGAGATGGCGCGCCAGCTTGCCAACGTGGCCGGCGAGCCGTGGCGGCACAAGCCGGCGCTGATCGCCAAGATCGAACGCAGCGAGGCGATTCCGGTGCTCGACCAGATCCTGCGCGCCTCCGACGGCATCATGGTCGCGCGCGGCGACCTGGCGGTGGAGGTGGGCAACGCGGCGGTGCCGGCGCTGCAAAAACGCATGATCCGCATGGCGCGCGAAATGGACAAGGTGGCCATCACCGCCACGCAGATGATGGAGTCGATGATCGTCAACCCGGTGCCCACGCGCGCCGAAGTCAGCGACGTGGCCAACGCCGTGCTCGACGGCACCGACGCGGTGATGCTGAGCGCCGAGACTGCGGCCGGCAAATACCCGGTGGAGACGATCACGCAGATGGCCGCGATTGCGCTCGAGGCCGAGGCCGCCGACGACTTCAGCATCGAAACCGATTTTGCGAACAAGCGCTTCGGCCGCATCGACCAGTCGATCGCGATGGGCGCGCTGTTCACCGCCCACCACCTGGGGTGCAAGGCGATCCTGGCGCTCACCGAGTCGGGCTCGACCGCGTTGTGGATGAGCCGGCACAACATCAAGGTGCCGATCTACGGCCTCACGTCGCAGGTTTTTTCGCAGCGCAAGATGACCTTGTACCGCAACGTGCGCCCGCTGCTGATGCCGGCCTTCCGCGACCGTGACGAAGCGCTGGCCAGCGCCGAGGCGCTGCTGGTCGAACGCGGCGTTCTCAAGCCCGGCGACACCTACGCCATCACCTGCGGCGAGCCGATGGGCTACCCGGGCGGCACGAACATGCTCAAGGTTTGCCGCGTGGCCTGACCAGTCACGAGCAGACCCTCAGGGCGCAACCGCCAGCGCATAGTCATCCGTGACCAGCGTGCCCACGGCCGTCAGCGCCAAGCCAAAACTGATGTGGGTCGCGCCGGCGGGCAGTGCGGCTGTGGTGAAGCTGGCCTGGGTCCAGTTGGCGGCGCTGGCGACGCTGGGGCCGGTCGTCCAGTACGTCCAGGTGCCCGCGCTGGTTCGATAGAAGACAACGAACGCCGTCTGGACGGTCGACTTCTACCAGGCACTGAGCGTGTATTTCGCCCCCGCCGTGATGGCGGGAGCGCAGGCACCCGAGTCTTGCGTCTGCACCAGCTTGCGGTCGCCGCTGGTTCGGGCTGTCATTTGCAGCGACTCGGCAAAACTGCCACTGCGGGCGCCGGCGACGCGGGTCCACGTGAAGGTATTGGTTCCAAACCCGCCAAGCTGCCAGCAGTCCGGAATTCCATCGTTGTTGGCGTCGGCCTCCAGTGAGGCGTTCGCGATCGGGTTCTGGCTGGTGGCGTTGTTCACCGTGACGGTCACGGCGGTCGAGGTGGTGTTGTTGCCCGCTGTGTCACGGGCCACTGCCGTCAGCGTGTGTGTGCCGTTGGTGGCGGTGGTGGAGTTCCACGAGATCGAATAAGGGGAGGCCGTGTCTTCGGCGCCCAGATTCACGCCGTCGAGCTTGAACTGCACACCGGCCACGCCGGCGTTGTCTGCGGCACTGGCCGAGACGGTGACCGTGCCCGACACCGTGCCGGCTGCGGGCGCGCTGAGCGACACCGTGGGCGGCGTGGTGTCTGGCACCGAATTGCTCACGGTCACCGTGACTGCGGCCGAGGTGGTGTTGTTGCCCGCCGCGTCACGGGCCACTGCCGTCAGCGTGTGTGTGCCGTTGGTGGCGGAGGCGGTGTTCCAGGAGCCCGAATACGGTGATGCCGTGTCTTCGGTGCCCAGATTCGCGCCGTCGAGCTTGAACTGCACACCGGCCACGCCGACGTTGTCGGTGGCGCTGGCCGAGACGGTGACCGTGCCCGACACCGCGCCGACTCCGGGCGAGGTGATCGCAACCGCAGGCGGGGTCGTGTCGGACGAACCATCCAGAACCCTTCGCATGGAATAGTCATCGGTCGTCAGCGTACCGACAGAGTCAAGAACGATGCCAAAGCTGATGGCTTGGGCGCCAGCCGGCACTGCGCCGGGGTAGTAAGTCATTTGGGCCCAGCTCGCGGACGCGGGCAACAGCGGCCCATCCCGCCAATACAACCAAGCGCCGCCTGAATTGCGATAGAACAACACGGGGACCACCGCGGTGGTGGCCTTGTACCAGGCGCCAAGCGCGTACGAAGCACCGGCCACAACTGTCGGTGCACAGCCTCCAGAGGCCTGGCCGGCATCCAGCGTCGGGAGCAGCTTGCGATCGCCGCTGCTGTAGGCCGTGATCTGCAGTCGCTCGGCAAACGAGCCCGTGTGGGCATCGGTGGTGCGTGCCGATGTTGCGGTGTTGGTCCCGTAACCGTCACGCTGCCAGCAGTCCGCCAGACCATTGGCGTCCTGGTCCAACTCCAGCGACGGATTGAGCAATTGGTTCGGGCCCAGCGGCGGTGGCGGAGGTGGCGCCGGGAGATCTCCCGACATCACTTGATGGACCGTCCTCACGTACGTCAAGTTCGATTCCCGCGCCTGCAGCCAGGTCAGGAAAGCATCCAGCGTGGCCGCAGTCACCGAATAGGTGCTGCAGCCATTGCACACGCTGTGAAACACCAGCGGCACCCAGCCGCCGCCGGTGCTCTCCGCCTGAGTCACCAATGCCTTGATTTGATCCAGCGTCGTCGTGGACAGGATCGATTCGGGTGTGTTGATGTAGTACGGATTGCCCGGCGGAATGCTTTCTGCGGTGGCGCAGCCGGTGCACTGGTTGCCACTCACGATTCCGCCCACAGTGCGCGCGCTGCTGTAGGTGCCGACACCGGGGCAGCCCGCGGCGACGATGTTCTGGGTGTTCGGCCCGGTGGATGCGAATGGATAGGCGAACGAGCGGATCTGATTCGGATACCAGGTGTTGAGCGTCTGCAGGTCGCCACAGATCGCGGTCCGCTGGGCGGCATCGGACAACGTGGCAAGGTTGACGTGGTTGGTGGTGTGCCCGGCGATCTCGTTGCCATCGGCATAGAGTGCGTCGAGCTCGGCCTTCGTCAGGTAGCCACCGCCCGAACCGATCAGGTTGGCGTTGACATAGAAGGTGCCCTTCATGCCATGGTTGCGCAGGATGTCGCGCACCGGCGACTGCGTCAGCCCGTCGTCAAAGGTCAGCGACACGATGGTCCGCGCACTCGCAGCCTCGGCGGGTTCCACCAGGGTCAGGGCCGTCAATGCGCTCAACAGCAGCAGGTTGAAGGCACACAGAACCGCCCGGCCCAGAAGTCGCTGGGGCGCAGTCCTCGCCGACCCCGTCACTCTGCCCGCGCTCGCCGACAAGAAGCCGAAGGTGTTCATGCTATCGCACCTCGATATTCGAGTGCGCGGGCCGCGCAAGGTGTCTCGATCCGTTGTCAGGCGAGACGGCCACCACGAGCGTGTACGTGCCCGGCAAGCCGAACGTGACGCGCAAAGGCCATCCTTTGTTGAGGCCCTCGCGGATGGCAAATCCGCCGCGCTTGTGGCGCTCGCCGTGACGAGCGGCCTGCGCATCGCCGATCGCGCCCATCACGCCGCCGTCCATCACTTCGAGCAGCACGGGTTTCCATGATCCCGCCTCCAGCACCTCGACCTTCACGTTGTCGGGGTTCAACTCTTGATGGCCCGCGTCACGGCGGTGATCCTTCTCATGGATGATCAGGCGCAGCCGGGCATTCGGTGCCTCGGCTCCGGGGTTGTGCAGGCGCACGCTAATGCCCCCGAGCGGCTGGCCGGCCCGTGCCGTGGGCGGTGCGCTCAGTTCAAGCGGCAGCATGCGCGAATACGGCTCGCGCGGATTGGCCATGGCGGACTGCACGCCCCACTCGCTGCCACCCACGCCGGCAAATGCAAGCACAGCGATGGCAACTGAAGCCATGCCGCGGATCCCGGAACGGGTCAACTGCGCCATCTTGATTCTCCCCTTGGGCCAGCGATCCTGTCCGAATGCCGTTTGCCTTCGCCGTCGCTGTTCTCTTGGCTCCAGCGCATGCTGAAGGGCATCGATCCGTCTCTTCGACGTCTCACTGTCAGGCTGATTCGTTCCTTGCGTCCATCCCTAGGCCTAGGCCTTTGCGCAGACTGAAGCATGTGACAGGATGTAGATTCCGTTCAGACAATTCACAAGACGCGGATCTGGCGAAGGTGCAACCAAGAATCGAAGGGAAGAAAACAATGCCAGGTCGATCGACCCGCCGGAACCGAAGATGCGCTCCCGTGCCACCCAGAATCAACGCAGAGCGAGCCATGCCGGGATATGCGGTCGATACAGTGCCCGAACAGTCCATGTCGGCGCTGCATTCCCCACCGTTTCAAGGCGCTGATCTGAAGTTCGGCGCGGTGTACGCGGTCGGCATTGAAACCGCGGCGGCTCGATTGCCGATGCTGTTGGCGCCTTTGCAGGCGGCACTGCGGTCCGGTCGTCCCTGTGTACTGATCACGCGCCTGACTCCTGAAGAGGCGCCGTTTGCCGATGTGTTGGCGCACGCCCGCCAGATGGTCGAAGCGACCGGTGGAGCAGGCGCTGCTCACCTGCAGGTGTTCACGGCGGTCGGCGACTACGCCGTCAATCTCTTCTTGCATGGCGTTGACCGATACCTCCAGGAGCTTGACCAGTTCGAGATTGCGCCCGGATCGTTGTTGCTCATCGACGAGGCCGACGATCTCTACACGCCGCACGACCATGTCGCCCTGGTTCAGCAGGCCAGGACTTATCGGGCGTGGTGCGAGCGGCACCAGCACACGATGGTCCAACTGCATCTGCGCACGAGCGCCCACCGTCCCTTGATGGAGGGCAACCAGGCGGCCGCACACTATTTGTCGGGCCTTGCCAGGGTGACGTCACATCCAGAAGGATTGCGAATGGCAATCGATTTCTGGGAATCGCCCGCCGGTGTGCAGACCGGGTTGGTGATGCCTCTGGATCCGCTGATGACCCCGTCCAGGCGCTTGCCCGCCATGAATGGCGTGGCCGCCGGGTTCACTGCCGCCGCAGCCCCACAACCCGGGTCCGTGGCGGCAGCGTTGCCGTCCGTGTGGTATGTCGGCAAGCCGGATGCCGATCTGGGCGATTGGCGCCGGCAGTTCAAGGTCCGCACCGCGGCGTCGCTGACCGAGGTTCTGCCGTGGCGTCGCGATGACGAGAGCGATAGCCTGAGCATCGTCGTCACGCTCGCTTCGCTGGATGAATTCGCGGGCTTCGTCGAGCAACTGGCCCAGTTGCGTGCGAATGCGGGTGATCGGGCGCGAATCGTCGTGCGCGAGTCGCGCTACCGGTTGCGCGAGCACACGCAGAAGCGCCTGCTGCTGCGCGCCGGCGTTGATTCGGTGCTGCCGCCTTCGCAGTCGCTGAAGGATTTGGCACCCCTGCTGCTGCAGCCCCGACTTGAGCCGGCCGTGGAGGTGACCGATGCGGATGGCGACGCATCCGAGCCCTTGGCGCTGGAGGCACAAAGCACAGACGAGGAAGGCTGGTTGTGCCGCTCGGCGTTTGTTGACGAGGCCGAGCGGCGCATGCAACGCAGCATGTTGCGGCAGGTGCCCTGCGCCTTGGCCGAGATCGACTTCGAGGACCTGCCGGCACCCGACGAAGTGAGCGCCGCGAAGATGGAGCCGCAGGCCGGCCGAACGGGCGACCTGACCACAGCCCTGCCCGGCGCCCGGTTCTTCTTCCTGCAGGGATGTCGCGGGCGCGACGTGATGAGTGTGGTGACACGTTGCATGGACGACGCGGCGGCGCGGCGGGTCCAGCGCATCCACCTCTACACGGGTGAGTCGGCCATCGTCGATCGGTTGGCGCAACTGCGCCAGGAAGCCGCGTCCGAAACCTTGCCGGCCTCCGTGCCGCAGGACAAGTCCGCGAGCAACGTCGTGACCATGCCTGCCACCGGCCGGGCCGCTCAATCGCGTGGCCACGTCAGCATGGTCGTGTTCGCAACCCTGGTGGCCGCGCTGGGCTGGCCCCTCGGCGACGCGCTCGCCCAGGGCAGCCCGGCGGTGTCGGCGGCGGCGTCACCGGCCGCCGTCGCGACCTCGGCGCGGGCCTATGAGCAAGCCAACTACGCCGAAGCCGCGCGGCTCGGATTGATCGAGTTGCAGCGCGAACCCCGCGACCACGAATTGCGGCTCAGGGTGGCCAACAGCCTGGCCTGGACCGGTCAGTATGGCCAAGCCATCCAGCAGTATGGATTGCTGGCCGATACACCGCTCGCTCCGTCAGCGAGCATCGGAATGGCCAACGTGCACTTGTGGAGCGGTCGCCCGCACCTGGCCGACCCGCTCTTTCGGCGCGTGCTGAGCCTCGATCCGGTCAACTCCGATGCCCAGCAAGGCCTTGCGAGCGCCCAGCGCCAGCTGCGGCCGCGCACCACCGTGCGGGGCGCATGGCTTGACGATTCCAGCCAGGTCGAACGATCGACCGCCCTGCTCGCCCACCGTTGGCGCGACGCGGGTTTGACGCAGGCCTTCGAGGTTTCAGGCGAAAGCGTCGATGAAAGCCGATCGCCGGGTGGTCCGGCGCTGCGACCGCGCAAGCTTTCATTCGGGTATCAGAACCTGGCCTTGCCGTTCGCACCAAAGCTTCAGCTGACAAGCGACAGCGGGGTGAAATCATCGGTGTTCGCAAACCTTGGTTTGCAACTCGCAGAGGGCGCCGTGACCGTCGAGCTCGGCCGGGTGAACTGGGGGGAGATCGCCTTTGATCCGCGCGCCCGCCGCGACGGCCTTGCCGCACGGCGCGTGGGCGTGGCGGGTCGCGTCGATTCATCCATCGGCGCCTTCAGCGGCAGTGGGGCGTACTTTGCGGTGTCCGACGGCAATCGCGTGCAGGAATTCAACGCGCAGTACACGCCGGCCTGGCAACCCTTTCCGGCCGCCACCGGCGTGCGGGCCTTTGTGGGCGCGTACGGGCGCAAGGCCGAGCGGCGCGACCCCCGATACTGGTCGCCGGCTTCGGGCTACTACGTCGGCCAGATCGGGCTGTCGCTGAACCGGTCGGCGGCTGACTGGGACCTCAGCGCCGAGGTCAAGCGCAGCCAACGCATCGGCGGTGAGGGCGCGCCGGGCTGGACCGTGGGGCTGGGCGGTACGCGCTGGTTGAGCCGCGACTGGGCGGTGCGGATCGAGGGCTTTCACAACGAGACCCGGCGCGACGATTCAGCCTACCGGTCCAAGTCGATCGCGGTCTCGATCGACCGTGTCTGGTAGGCAGCGGGCTGCTGCCACCCTCCCCCCATGATGAGGACTCGCCATTGCATGCGCGCATTCGGCACGGTGCTCACCGTGCTGCTGGTGCTCGCGCCGCTTCCGTTTCTGCTGCCCGCTTTGAACGACCGCGCCATCCTGTCGTGGCATGTGCTCGTGCATACCGACAGCCGCGACAGCGGCTACGCGCACTTTGCCTTGCTGCTGCTGTGCGGCTACGTCCTGTTTCTGATCGTCCGCTATATCGCCTTCTTCGCCGGTTCGGCGCTGGGTGTGCTGCGGGCGGACGCGGGCGGCAACCCGCTTGCCGGGGCTACGGCTGGCGAGCCCGGCGGCCACTGTCGACCCTGGCCGCTCGTGAGCATCGTGGTGCCGGCGTTCAACGAGGGGCCGGTCATCCAGCAGTCGATCCGCTCACTGCTGTGCATGGACTACCCCTGCTTCGAAGTGCTGGTGGTGGACGATGGTTCCACCGACGACACCTACCAGCGCGCGCTGGCGGCCAGCCGGGGCTTCGGGCGGGTGCGGGTGATGCGCAAATCCAATGGGGGCAAGGCCTCGGCGCTGAACCTGGGCCTGGCTCACGCGCGCGGCTCGTTGATCCTGAACATGGACGCCGACAGCAAGCTCAGCCGCAACGCGCTGCGGGCCTGCGTGCGCCACTTTCTGGACCCGTCGGTCGCGGCCGTTGCCGGCAACATCAAGGTCGCCAACCGCGAGAACCTGGTCACCCGGCTGCAAGCCATCGAATACATCCACGGACTGGGGCTTGAGCGTCGGGCGCAGGATGCGATCAAGGCCGTCAGCGTGATCGGCGGGCCGCTCGGCATGTTCCGCAAGTCCGCGCTGCAGGAAGTGGGCGGCTACGACAGCGACACCTTCGCCGAGGATCGCGATGTGACCTTGAAGCTGTTGGCCAGGGGCTGGTCGGTGACCTACGAGCCCCTGGCCAAGGCCTGGTGCGAATCGCCCAGCCGCTGGCTCGATCTGCTGGGGCAGCGCTACCGCTGGACGCGTGGCACCGTTCAGGCGGTGTTCAAGCACCGGAAGTCGCTCTGGACCCTGCGCGCCAACCCCACCATGTGCCTGTCGCTGTGGTACATGGCCATCGACAGTTTTTTGGTGCCGGTGATCAGTCTGGCCATGATCGGGTTCTTCGGCTATCTGGCGCTGGCCCATGGCAGCAGCGAGTTTCTTCTGCTGTGGTGGACCCAGATCGCGTTGTTCGACGTGGCCGTGACCTGTTACTGCGTGGCACTCGACGACGAAGATCCGGCACTGGTGCCGTACGCCTTGGCGCTGCGCTTCTACGCCATCTTCACCGATGTGGCCAAGCTGCTGGCCATCGCCGAAGAAGTGCTGCAGGTGGAGATGAATTGGGGCAAGCTCGTGCGCGAAGGGAAGCTCTAGATGGACATCGATCCGATCGTCTTGATGGCCTATGTCAGCGTTGCCATCAACATCATCACGATGCTGGCGGCGTGCATGGCCTACGCTATCTTTCACATCCGCAAGCGGCGCCACAACAGGCAGGTGAGCGCCGCTCCCGGCCGGTCCGATGGACCGCTGACACCGGTGTTCCTGCAGCGCTGCCTGGTGCCCGGCGCAATCGCGGCGGCGCCCGCCGCCGAACCGATGCTGGCGGCCGTGCGAGAAACCTCCTCACCGACGCTGGCCGCGGCCCGATGAAGAAGGGTTCCGGCCGGGCGCTGCGCGTGCTCGCCCGGGGCCTGGCCGGAAGTCTGGCCCTGGTGGTGCTGGCGGCACTGGCGGCGTCGGGCCGAACTTCGGCCGTGGTGCACCTGTACGTGTCGCCCACGACGCAGGCGTACTTTCCGACCGTGGGTGGCCGCTACGAGTCGATGGTCAAGCCGTGGCGCGATCTGCTGGCAAGCGCATCGTTCGCAACGCGCGAGCTGAGTCGACCGGATGAGTTGCAAGGTCTCGGCGGCGGCGTCCTGGTGCTGCCGTCGGCGGTGGCGCTGTCCGACCTTGAACGGCAGGCCTTGCTGCGCTTTCGCCAACAGGGCGGCAGCATCCTGGCCACCTGGGCCACCGGAACCCGCGACGCCCAGGGCCACTGGCTGGGCTTCGACTTTGTGCGCGAACTGATGGGCTTCACGGTCACCGGCGAGATCGGCAAAGACGCGCCGACCCGGTTCCTGATTCCGTATGGAGAGACGCCGGTCAACCGCACGGTGCCGGCCGGCCGCCGCATCTGGCTCGGCCAGGCCGGTGAAAAGCCGTTGCAGCTGAAAGGCGGGGTCGAAGCCGCCGCCTACATGGATTGGGCGCGCTTGGTGTTGAGTGTCGGTGACCACCCTTCGGCGATCGTGTTTGATGAATCCGCAACGAGCCGCCGGGTGATGTTCGGCTTTGCTGAAACGGCCTGGGATTCTCAGCCCGACGAAGTCCGGGCGCTCGCCACCGATGCCCTGCGTTGGCTGCGCCGCGCGCCGGGTGCGCAACTGGCCGCGTGGCCGCAGGCCCACCGCGCCGCGCAGTTGATCGAAATGGACACCGAAGAGGGCTTCGGCAATGCGGTCCATTTCGCCGAGCTGATGGACAGCATGGGTGCGGCCGGTACCTTCTACAGCCTGACCAGCGAGGCGCGCAAGAATCGCGCGCTGGTTCGCCAACTCGCTGAAACGCACGAGATCGGATTTCACGGCGAGGTCCACATCGGCTTCAAGGGCCTGGCGCGCGACAAGCAGCAAGCCCGGCTCGACCGCATGATGAGCGACATGCACGACATCCTGGGCACGGCCGATCGGTGGCCGCGCGGCGCGGGCCGGGGCTTTCGGTCGCCGACCGAGGCTTACGACGACACCACCGAGGTCTTGCTGCAGGCGATGGGCTTTCTCCACCATGTGGCCGATCCCAGCCGCAGCCAGGATCGGCTGCCGATGTTTTCAGCCGCCACGCCCGATCGATCTACCGGCCTGGTGGTGTTGTCGCGCGGCCAGGCCGACGACCTGAACTACATCCAGCTCAAGCTCGATGGCCAGCAGATCGGCGCGGCGCTGATCGCCGAGTACGAAATGAACCTGCTCATGGCCGGGCTGGCGGTCGTGAGCGTGCACAGCCAGAACTTCGCCGACCCCGCCCGCCTGCTCGGCAAACCGCTGCACACCAGCCTGATGACACGCGCGGTGGAAGACCTGGCGCGCCACATCGGACCACGGCACGAGCGTGTTTGGATGGCGCCGGCCGGGCAGATTTCACAGTGGTGGCGTGACCGCAACCGGGCAAGCCTGGCGACGCGCGCGGACGGCGCGCAACTCGAGCTCGATCTCACCGTCTCGGGCACGACGCCGATCAAGTCGCTCACCGTGCGCGTCAACCATCCGCGCCAGAACGTGCTGCCGCTTGTGCACCCGGTCGGACCGGCGGCGCCGAAGCCGGAGGTCCGGCAGATCGATCGCTTCAGCTCGGCGCTGGTGTTCGCCAGCGCGACGCCAGGCGTGCACCGCTACCGCGTCACTTTCCCCTGAAACTGCGGCGCAGCAGATCGTCGAAGGCACCGCCGTCATACCCCACCGGGAAGATGGCAATGCCGCCCAGCCGCTCTTGCTTCACGAACTCGAACTTGGCGGCGAGACTCGCCTCGTCTTCGAACCAGCCTTGGCGCCATCCACCCGCCGGTTCCTGGTAGGCGTAGTAGGGCGATCCGCTGGCCGGATCACGCCGCAGGCCGTGCAGCGCAGCCTGCGAGCGTGCACCGATGCGGATGTCTGGCAGCAGCCGCGCATCGAGCACCGAGTACGTGATCTCGCGACCCTTGCCCAGCGTGCGGGCGCCTGCGGCGGCCGACTCCGTGGGCCACTCGTAGCCGTAGAACGGCACCCCGAAGACGATTCTGTGGCGCGGTGCGCCGAGGCCGAGGTAATGCTCCAGGGCCCGCTCCCACGTGACCCCATACGGGCCTCGCAGCGGCGCCACCGGCCCGGACCGCAGGCTCGCCAGGTGGTGCGCGTCATAGCCCTGCACGACGATGTGGTCGAACCGTGCCAGCGTCGCCCGGTCGTACAGATCGACCGCAGCGCCCATCACCCCGAAGGCTGTCAAGGCCTTGGAGCCGCGCTGGTGGTCCAGGCCCGATCGCAACTCGGCGCAGAACGCGCGATAGCCGCTCAAGGCCTCGGCGGAAACAGCGTCGAAAATCTCGACATCGAGGTGAATGCCCTGCACCCCGACGGCCAGTTGCAGCAGCTCGACCACCAGCCGCCGCCGCCTCTGGGGGCTGGTGAAGATGTGCTCGAAGCGGGCGGCGTTGAACAGCGTGACCGTGACATCCAGCGGCAGGCCACGCTCTCGGGCGGCGGCTTGCAGGCCTTCCCAGCGCTGCGGCCAGCCGTTGCGCCGGCCGAGCCGGCCCTCGGCGTCGATCTCGACCTCGAAGAACTTCAGCCGGTCGTACAGCGACAGCTCGCGGCTGCGCCAATGGTCGCCCAGCCACCAGGGGTAGTAGCCCCAGACCTGGGGCCGCGGCGCAGGCTCGTCGGCCCCGGCGGCGGGGGTTGCCGAGCCGCCGATCGCAGCCCAAAGCAGGCCGCTCAGCAGCAACGATCGAACCGACCCGCGAGACAGCATGGTGTTGGTCTTGTCTGGATGGGTGGGCGATGGCCCAGACGATACAGGGCGCAGCCGGCCGGCCCGCGGTTCGCTCTAACATGCGTGGAATATCCGGCCCCCGCATCGAGCAGATCACCATGACGAACCTGTCCCTGGCCCAGCACATCGCCGCCGTGCTGCCGACCCGCAGCCACGACATCGACCCCGCCGAAACCAACGAGTGGTGCCAGGCACTCGATGCACTGACCGCTGCGCACGGCCCGGAGCGCGCGCGCTGGCTGCTCGATGCCTTGCTGGCGCACGCGCGCCGGCGCGGTCTGAACTGGCAGCCGGCGATGGTCACGCCCTACGTGAACTCGATCGCGCTCGAAGCGCAGCCACCGTTCCCGGGCGACCTGGCGATGGAGCAACGCCTGGCCGCGCTGATGCGCTGGAACGCGCTGGCGATGGTGATGCGCGCCAACCGGGTCGAGTCGGGCGGCTCGGCCGACCTGGGCGGGCACATTGCCAGTTACGCGTCGGCAGCCGATTTGTTCGAGGTCGGCTTCAACCATTTCTTTCGTGCCCGCAACGACAGCTTTGCCGGTGACCTGGTCTACTTCCAGCCGCACTCGGCGCCCGGTGTGTATGCGCGCGCCTTTCTGGAGGGCCGCCTCTCGGCCGACGATCTGGCGCATTACCGCCAGGAGCTGACGGCGCCGTCGCGCGGCGCGCGCGGCCTGAGCTCCTACCCGCATCCGCAGTTGATGCCCGACTTCTGGCAGTTCCCGACCGGCTCGATGGGCATCGGCCCGATCAACGCGATCTACCAGGCGCGCTTCATGCGCTACCTGCAGCACCGCGGCTTGTTGCCGGCGGTGACGGCAAGCCAGCCCCAAAGACGGGTCTGGGGCTTCTTCGGCGACGGCGAAATGGACGAGCCCGAATCGATCGCCGCGCTGTCGCTGGCCGCGCGCGAGCAGCTCGACAACTGCACCTTCGTCATCAACTGCAACCTGCAGCGGCTCGATGGCCCGGTGCGCGGCAACGGCCGCATCGTCGACGAGCTGGAATCGGTGTTTGCCGGTGCCGGCTGGCACGTCATCAAATGCCTGTGGAGTTCGGACTGGGACGTGCTGTTCGCGCGCGACCACGACCATGCGCTGATGCGCGCCTTCGCGCACACGGTGGACGGCCAGTTCCAGACGCTGTCGGCCAAGGACGGTGCGTTCAACCGCGAGGTGTTCTTCGGCCAGAACCCCGCGCTTCAGGCCTTGGTGGCCGACCTGCGCGACGAAGACATCGACCGCCTGCGCCGCGGCGGCCACGACGCGGTGAAGATCCATGCCGCCTTTGCAGCGGCCACGCGGCACGCCGGCCAGCCCACCGTGGTGCTGGCCAAGACCATGAAGGGCTATGCGATGGGCGACGCCGCCCAGGGCCGCATGACCACGCACCAGCACAAGAAGCTCGACAGCGCGGCCCTGCGCACCTTCCGCGATCGCTTTGCGTTGCCGCTGACCGATGCGCAGGTCGACGACCTGGCCTTCTGCAAGCCGGAGCCGGCCAGCGCCGAGCTGAAGTACCTGCACAGCCGGCGCCAATCGCTGGGCGGCTATTTGCCGGCCCGCCGCAGCGATTGCCCGCTGCTTGCGGTGCCGCCGCTGGGCGACACCTCCGCCTTCGCGCTGAACGCCGACGGCAAGGAGATGAGCACCACGATGGCCTTCGTGCGCCTGCTCGGCGCGCTGTTGAAGGACGGCACGCTCGGCCAACGCGTGGTGCCCATCGTGGCCGACGAGGCGCGCACCTTCGGCATGGCCAGCCTGTTCCGCACCGCCGGCATCTACGCGCCGCTGGGCCAGTTGTACCAGCCCGAAGACGCCGGCTCGATGCTGTACTACCGCGAAGACAAGAGCGGCCAGATCCTCGAAGAAGGCATCACCGAAGCCGGTGCGCTGTCGTCGTGGACCGCAGCCGCCACGGCGTACTCCACCCACGGTTTGCCGATGCTGCCGTTCTACATCTACTACAGCATGTTCGGCTTTCAGCGCGTGGGCGATCTGATCTGGGCGGCGGCCGACCAGCGGGCGCGCGGCTTCCTGATCGGCGCCACGTCGGGGCGCACCACGCTCGGCGGCGAAGGCCTGCAGCACCAGGACGGCAGCAGCCACCTGATGGCGGCCACCGTGCCCAACTGCAAGGCCTACGACCCGGCGTTTGCCGGCGAGCTGGCGGTCATCATCGACCACGGCATGCGCGACATGCTGGAGCGCCAGCTCGATGTCTTCTACTACGTCACGGTGATGAACGAAAACGTCGCCCAGCCCTCGCTGCCGGCGGACGCGCACGAGGGCGTGGTGCGTGGCATGTACCGTTTTCGGGCCTCGCCGTCCAAGGCCGGCAAGCGTGTGCAACTGCTGGGTTCGGGCGCCATTCTCGGCGAGGTCATCAAGGCCGCCGACCTTCTGCAGGCGCACCACCGCGTCGCCTCCGACGTGTGGAGCGTCACCAGCTTCAGCGAACTGGCGCGCGACGGCGTGGCGCATGAATCCGCCTGGCGCCATGGCGCTGCCGATGCCGGCGCGGCCTACCTCACGCAGCAGCTCGCGCCCACGCAGGGCCCGATCATCATCGCCACCGACTACGTGCGCGCCGTGCCCGAGCAGGTCCGCGCCTGGTTGCCGCCGGGCCGGCGCTGCATCACGCTGGGCACCGACGGCTTTGGCCGCAGCGACACGCGGGCGGCCCTGCGCGAGCATTTCGAGGTGAACGCCGCCGCCATCGTGCAGGCGGCCTTGCGCGCCCTGGCGCCTGACCCAGAGCCGGCATGAACGCTGCGCTCGATATCGATCACATCCTCGCGGCGGCCGCGCGCCTGCAGGGCCAGGTGATCAACACACCGTGCCTGGCGTCGCGCACCTTGTCGGCGATTGCCGGTTGCGAGGTCTACCTCAAGTTCGAGAACCACCAGTTCACCGCGTCGTTCAAGGAGCGCGGCGCTCTGAACAAGATGGCGCAGCTGACCGACGCCGAGCGCGCGCAGGGCGTGCTGGCGGTCTCGGCCGGCAACCACGCCCAGGGGGTGGCCTACCACGCCCAGCGCCTGGGCATCCGGGCCACGATCGTGATGCCGCGTTTTGCGCCGGCGGTGAAGGTCGAGCGCACGCGCGGCTTCGGCGCCAGCGTGGTGCTCGAGGGCGACACCTTCGACGATGCCCGCACCCACGGCCTGGCTCTGGCGCGCGAGCGCGGCCTGACCGTCGTGCACCCTTACGACGACCTGGCGGTGGCCGCAGGCCAGGGCACGATCGCGCTGGAGATGCTGGCCCAGCAACCGCAGCTCGACACGCTGGTGGTGGCCATCGGCGGCGGCGGGCTGATCAGCGGTGTGGCCACCGCCGCGCTGGCGATCAAGCCGGGCATCCAGATCATCGGGGTGCAGACCGAGCGCTTCCCGGCCGTGTGGAACGCGGTGCATGGCGAGCAGCGCGAATGCGCGCAGGCCACCATCGCCGACGGCATCGCCGTCAAGGCACCGGGCGCCCTGACCCTGCCGCTGATCCGCCGCCTGGTGGGCGACGTGCTGCTGGTCGGCGAAGACGACATCGAGCAGGCCATCCTGATGCTGCTGGAGATCGAGAAGACGGTGGTCGAAGGGGCGGGCGCCGTCGGCCTGGCCGCGCTGCTGAAACACCGCCATCGTTTCAGCGGCCGCCAGGTCGGGCTGATCCTGTGCGGCGGCAACATCGAGCCGCTGGTGCTGGCCGAGATCATCGAGCGCGGCATGGTCAAGTCCGGGCGCCTGGCGCGGCTGCGGCTGGACGTGCGCGACGTGCCCGGCGCGCTGGCCGACGTGGCCACCTTGCTGGGCAAGCTCGGCGCCAACATCGACGAGGTGCAGCACCAGCGCGCGTTCACGTCGCTGTCGGTCGAACGCGCGCAGATCGAGGTGGTGGTGCAGACGCGCGGGGTGGCGCACATCGAGGAGATCCTGGTCGCGATGCGGGCCCAGGGCTACCGCGCCGAACGCATCGGTTGAAGGCAAGCCGTGAAGGCCCGTTGCAGTTGCAGTTGCGCGCGTTCGGGCAGGGCGGATCGCTACAATCTTTTCGGCTACAACGTGGCGCCCTCAGCGCCTTGTCTCTGAACCGAGGCGACAGCACGCTGAGGCGCCCTGGCCACCCAAGTTTCATTCACTCCTGCGAAAGACCACCATGCCACTCGTATCGATGCGCCAGCTGCTGGACCACGCCGCCCTCAACGGCTACGGCATCCCCGCCTTCAACGTCAACAACCTTGAGCAGGTGCAGGCGGTGATGACCGCGGCCGACGAGGTCGGTGCGCCGGTGATCCTGCAGGCCAGCGCCGGCGCGCGCAAATACGCCGGCGAGGCGTTCATCAAACACCTGATCCAGGCGGCGATCGAGACCTGGCCGCACGTGCCGCTGGTGATGCACCAGGACCACGGCCAGAGCCCCGACGTGTGCAGCGGCGCGATCCAGCTCGGCTTCAGCTCGGTGATGATGGACGGCTCGCTGCAAGCCGACGGCAAGACCATCGCCAGCTACGACTACAACGTGGACGTGACGCGCAAGGTGGTCGACCTGGCGCACAAGCTGGGGGTCACCGTCGAAGGCGAGCTCGGCTGCCTGGGCTCGCTCGAAACCATGAAGGGCGACAAGGAAGACGGCCATGGCACCGAGTCGACCATGACCATGGAGCAACTGCTCACCGACCCCGAACAGGCAGCCGACTTCGTCAAGCGCACCCAGCTCGACGCGCTGGCCATTGCCATCGGCACCAGCCACGGCGCCTACAAGTTCACGCGCAAGCCCACCGGCGACATTTTGGCCATCGGGCGCATCAAGGAAATCCACCAACGCATTCCCAACACCCACCTGGTGATGCACGGCAGCTCCAGCGTGCCGCAGGACTTGCTGGCCGAGATCCGCCAGTACGGCGGCAACATGAAAGAGACCTACGGCGTGCCGGTCGAAGAAATTCAAGAGGCCATCAAGCACGGCGTGCGCAAGATCAACATCGACACCGATGTGCGCCTGGCCATGACCGGCGCGATCCGCAAATACATGGCGCAGAACCCCGACAAGTTCGACCCGCGCGACTACCTCAAACCCGCGCGCGAAGCCGCCAAGCAGATCTGCAAACAGCGCTACCTGCAGTTCGGCTGCGAAGGCCAGGCCGGCAAGATCAAGGCGCAGACGCTGGTGCAGGTGGCCGAGCGTTATGCCAAGGGAGAGCTGGCGCAGATGGTGGTCTGAGCCCGCTTCCATCCACGGCAAACCCGGCTTCGGCCGGGTTTGCCTTTTCCGGCCGGTCGATGCAGAATGCCGGCATACACATTCGATGTGTAGACGATTTTCAGGAGGCGCTGGATGGACACGCGAACCAACATCGTGCTCGACGACGAGCTCGTTGCCAAGGCCATGGCCAAGGCCGGCGTTACCACAAAGAAGGCCGCCATCGACACCGCGCTGCGCGCCTACATGCGCGAGCCCGACTGGCAAGGCCTGCTGGCACTGGGCGGCTCCGGCGTGTTGGCCGACGACTACGACCCGGCCCGACTGTTCGAAGGCAGCGCCGCGCGGCTCGTCGCGTCCGAGCCGCTCGTTGCCTACCGCGCGGTGCGAAACACTCCGGCCCGGTCTGCCAAGAAGGCGGCCGTCAAGGCCGCCAAGCCTGCCGCCGCACCGCGCCGCAAGTGATCGCCGACACCTCGGCCTGGGTCGAGTTCCTGCGTGCCACCGGTTCGCGTTGCGACTTGCGCTTGCGCAAGGCTTTTCGCGCCGAACAAACCGTCTGGGTGCCCGCCGTGGTGCTGCAGGAGTTGTTGCAAGGCGCGCGCAATCCAGCCCAGTTCAACCGCCTCGAAGCCCAGCTCGACCGCCTGCCGGGGCTGGACGAACTGCGCCCGCGCGATCTGGCGCGCGACGCCGCCATGCTGTACGCCCGCTGCCGCTGGCAAGGCCTCACCGTGCGCAGCCCGAACGACTGCGTGATCGCCGCCTGCGCCATCTCCAGCGGCTTGCCGGTGCTGGCGCGAGACCGCGATTTCAAAGCCATCGCGCAGGTGGAGCCGGCATTGAGGCTGGTGTGATGCAATCGTCACTTGCCACTGCAAGGATCTGCATGAACCGCACATTTCGATGGCTGGCGTTGTGCGCCTGCCTGCTGGCCGGGGCCGGTGGCGCACGGGCCGCGGAGATCATCCTTGAGCTGCCTGCCATGGACAAGCTGGTGGCCCAGGCGCTGTTCACCAACGGCGGACGCTACGACCTGATGAAGGGCCCGTGTTTCGCCTACCTGGCGCAACCCAGCGTGGCTGTGCAGAACGGGCGCGTGCGGATTCGTTCGCACCTCACGTCGCGCCTGGGCGTGGTGGCCGCAGGGTCTTGCGTGGGCGTCAGCTTTGCGTCGTGGACCGAGGTGTCGGGCAAGCCGGTCTCGCGCGGCGGCTCGGTGGTGCTGGGCGACATTCGCATCGACAAGGTCGACGATCCGAACGTTCGGCTGCTGCTGGAGTCGGGCCTGGTGCCGGCCCTGCCGAGGGTGATCGAACTCGACGTGTTGAAGGCGGTGCGCGGCATGCTGCAAGACAGTGGCGGGCAGTTTCAGGCCACCGTCGACGCCTTCACCATCTCGGCCGTCACCGCGGCGGACGACAAGCTCTCGGTCAGGTTTGACTTCACGTTGATCGCCCGCTAACGCAACGAGCTGCGCAACGCGCTGCGCATCGCGCTATGCGGCACGCTGCAAGACCACCGGCACCTCGGTGGCCGGCGGCGTGTTGCGGCTGCGCCCGCAGCGCACGATGCCGTCGATCATCACCATGCCGACGCCGGGGATGTCGCCGAGCTGCACGCTTTGCAGCAGCGTTGTACCGGCGCTGTGCTGGGCCCGGTCCATGAACACGAAGTCGGCGTCGCGGCCGACCTCGATCAAGCCGCAGTTCAGCCGGCGGATGCGCGCGGTGTTGCCGGTGGCAAAACAAAACACCAGTTCGGCCGGGATGCCGGCCAGGCTGGACAGCAGCGCAATCATGCGCAGCATGCCCAGCGGCTGCACGCCCGAGCCGGCCGGCCCGTCGGTGCCCAGGATCACGCGGTGCGGGCACTTGAGTTGCAAGGCCATCTGCGCCGCGGCGATGGCCACTTTCTCGTTGCCGTTGTGCACGATCTCGATCGCGCGCGCGCTCTTCTCGCACAGCTCGCACACATGCGCTTCCGGCAAGGAGGTGTGGCCGCCGTTGATGTGGCCGATGATGTCGGCGTCGGCCTCCAGCACCACGTCCTTGTCGATCAGCCCCGAGCCGGGGATCGACGGGCCGCCGGTGTGGATGGTGCTCTGGATGCCGTACTTTCGCGCCCACTTCACCATCGTCGCGGCCTCGGCGCCGGCCTTCACCGAACCCAGGCCGACCTCGCCCAGCAAGCCGACGCCGGCCTCGGCCAGCTCCTTGAAGTCCTGCTCGGTCATGCCTTTTTCGATGATCGGCGCGCCCGCCAGCACCTTCACACCGCCCGGGCGGAAGTTGTGAAACGCGCGCTGCGCGGTGATGGCCAGCGCCTTCAGGCCGACGATGTCTTTCGGCCGGCCCGGCAAGTGCACCTCGCCGGCCGAGATCATCGTCGTCACGCCGCCGTTCATCGTGCTGTCGATCCAGCCGAGCTGGTTCTGGCGCGGCGTCCAGTCGCCGAACACCGGGTGCACGTGGCTGTCGATCAGGCCCGGCGCCAGGCAGGTGCGGCGGGCGTCGATCAGCGTGCGCGGCGCATCGGTGTCGCAGTCTGCCTGTTTGCCGACTGCGGTGATCCGCCCGTCGACCACGACCACGGTGTCGGCATCGAGGACGGGGCAGTCGATGTCGCCCGACAGCAGCAGCCCGATGTTGCGGATGACGACCTTGCCGGAGGGGCCTTCCGATGTTGCGTCTGCCATGGCGATCTCCTTGCTCTCAGACGAGTGCCGCGCGCGCGGCCGTGCGCTTGCGCGTCGCGCGCAGCGGCTCGGCAGCCACGGTGCGCTGGACCGAGTCGATCAGAAACCCTTCCCAATGCGCCAGCGCCTCGGCCGACTCCAGCGCCTCGCCGAGAAAGGCCGACAGCGTGAAGCGGTTCGACAGGTAGAAGTAGCCCATGGCCGCGATCATCAGGTAGACGTCGCGCGCCGCCACGTCGGCGCGGAACACACCTTGGGCGGCGCCGCTTTGCAGCACCCGCGCCAGCACCGCGATCGCCGCCGACGAGTAGTCGCGCGCGCGCAGCGACTTGCTGATGTGGGCGCCGCGGTGCAGGTTCTCGGTGTTCAGCAGCGTGATGAACTCGGGGTTCTTCTGGTAGTAGCGCCACATGAAGCGCACCACCGTGTTCAAGGCCTCGACCGGCTGCGACACATCGAGCACCAGGTCGGACTCGGCCTCGTTGAAGCGCCGGTAGGTTTCTTCCAGCACCTCGATGAACAGGCCTTCCTTGCTGCCGAAGTAGTAATAGATCATCCGGTCGTGCGACTTCGCGGCCTGGGAGATTTTCTCGACGCTGCCGCCCTCGAAGCCGTGCTTGGCAAACACCTTGATCGCCGCGCGCAGGATGGCGCCCCGTGTGGCCTTGGCCGCCAGCTCGCGCACACCGGGGGGGCCGGAGCGCTGCGCGCTGGCGGGAGTGCGGCGCGCGGCCATCACTGCTCGGCGAAGGCCCGCTCGATCACGAAGTCGCCCGGCGTCGACGTGTTGCCCTCCTTGAAGCCGCGCCCTTCGAGCAGCACTTTCAGGTCGCGCAGCATGCCGGGGCTGCCGCAGATCATCACGCGGTCCAGCGCCGGGTCGAACGGCGGCATTTGCAGGTCATCGAACAGGCGGCCGGTGTCGATCAGCTCGGTCACACGGCCCATGTTGCGGTAGGCCTGGCGCGTCACCGTGGGGTAGTAGCGAAGCTTGTCGGTCACCAGTTCGCCGAGGAACTCATGCTTGGGCAGGTGCTCGACCAGCAGGTCGTGGTAGGCCAGTTCGTCGACCTGCCGCACGCCGTGCACCAGGATCACCTGTTCGAACTTCTCGTAGGTTTCGGGGTCGCGCACGATGCTCATGAAAGGCGCCAGGCCGGTGCCGGTGGACAGCATGTACAGCCGCTTGCCCGGCAGCAGGTAGTCGACCACCAGCGTGCCGGTGGGTTTGCGGCCGACGATGAGGGTGTCGCCCACCTTCATGTGCTGCAGGCGCGACGTCAGCGGGCCGTCGGCCACCTTGATGCTGAGGAATTCGAGGTGCTCTTCGTAGTTGGCGCTGACGATGCTGTAAGCGCGCAGCAGCGGCTTGTTGTTGACCCGCAGGCCGATCATCGTGAAATGGCCGTTCGAGAAGCGCAGCGCCGGGTCGCGCGTGGTGGTGAAGGTGAAGAGCTTGTCGGTCCAGTGGTGCACGCTCAGCACCGTTTCTTCGTTGAATGCGCTCATGGTCGGTTCGTACCCCGGGAAAACCTGTTGCGAAGGCGTGCGGACTGCGCTAGATTAACAACTGATGTAGCAAACGCAACACTGCCGTTGAGCAAATGCTACATGAACGCCGGGCTCCACGCAACGCCATGACCGAACACACCAAGACCGACGGTTTGCCGGGCATCGACGCCGCGGTGCAGCCACAGGTGCTTGAGCGTTCACGCCCGCGCAACGAGCGCATGGCCGGCGACAAGATCGAGTGCAATGCCTGTCCGGTGCTGTGCCAGATTTCACCCGGCCGCGCCGGCGCCTGCGATCGCTATGCCAACCACGCCGGCACGCTGGTGCGCGTCGACCCGGTCGTGCTGTTGCGCCGAACATTGCAGGCCGGTGCCGGCGACACCGCTCGCGTGATCCCTTTTGCCGAGCGGCCATCGGTGGCTGAGCCGGTCGAGCCCGCCGCGTGGAACGGCGACCTGCTGCTCGCCGACGAAGTGTTCGTCACCGGGGTCGGCTCGTCCACCACCTACCCCGACTACAAGCCCGCGCCGTTCATCGTCGCCTCAACGGCCGCCGGCGTCGACATGGTGACCGTCGTCACCGAGGGCATCTTCAGCTACTGCAGCCTCAAGGTGAAGATCGACACCGACCGCTACCTCGGCCCCGAACAGGCCAACGTGCGCTGCCAGGGCGAGGTGGTGGGCCATGTCACGACGGCCGAATACGGCTCGCAGATGTTGTCGCTCGGTGGCGTGCACCACCTCACCGGCGGCAGCAAAAAAGAAGGCCGCATCACGGTCGACATGATGGAGCGCCTGGGCAACAAGGCGGCGGTCGAGCTTGCCATCGACGGCGGCTCGCAATTGCGGCTGCAGGCCGGGCGCGCGCCGGTTGTCAACGGCGTTGAAGAGCAACGCATGCGGGTCGGTTGCGGCTCGGCCACGATCGGCATCTTCGCCAAGCAGTTCTTCGGCCTGGCCGACGAAGTGGTGGTGGTCGACGACCACATCACCGGCGTGCTCACCGAACACCAGGCCGGCCGCTGCCTCGACATGCGCGCCTCCGGCATCAAGCTGCGCGGCCGCAAGTCCACGCCGGGGCGCTACTTCCAGGTCGCCAACCCCGGCACCGGCTGGGGCGGCACCGACCTGTTCGACCCGCTGGCCATCGTCGAGCGCTGGGACGCCCGGCTGGCCTGGCCCGGCCTGCGCCTGCTGATGACGTCGACCACCGGCGAGCATTGCGCGTGGTACGTGCTCGACGCGGCGCTGCAGCCCATCGAGCAGCCGCTGCCCGCCGAAGTGCAGCGCGTCGTCGACCGCATCGGCGAGAACTGCGAGCCCTCGCTGACCACGGTGCTGTTCCTGGGTGGCGCCGGCGGCAGCCTGCGCGCCGGCGTGACCGACAACCCGGTGCTGCTGACGCGCTCGATCAAGCAGGCGCTGGTCAACGTGACCTGTGGCGGCGCGCCGGCCTATGTGTGGCCCGGCGGCGGCATCACCGTGATGGCCGATGTGATGCGCATGCCCGACCACAGCTTCGGCAGCGTGCCCACGCCGGCCATCGTGGCACCGATCGAGTTCAGCATGCGGCTGCACGACTACCGTGCCCTGGGCGGCCACATGGCGCAGGTGCGATCGCTGGCCGACGTGCTGCGGCACGGCGCCTGGCACAACGACGGCGCACCGACCGGCCGCCGCTGGGCGCTGCAACCCGCTGGCAACGCGTGGCCACTGGGCACGCCACCGCTGCTGGGCTGAGCATGACGGCGCACCGCGCTCCGCTGTCCGACGGCCGCTGGCATTTCCAGCACGGTCCGATTGACATCGTCATCGGCGCCGGCGGCGAGGCGCGTGCCGTGGCCGCCGCGCACGACGCGGCGTGGCGGCGGTTTGAAACCGTGCTGGGTGAACTGGCCGGCGAGTTGCCTTCACTGCGCGCGCCGGTGGCCGGGCCGTGCCCGCTGCAAGGCGTGGTGGCGCGCCGCATGTGGCACGCGTGCCGGCCGCACCACCACCAGTTCATCACCCCGATGGCGGCGGTGGCCGGCGCGGTGGCCGACGAGCTGATTGGCTGTTATCGGCGTGACGGCGTCACGCGCGCGTGGGTCAACAACGGCGGCGACATCGCGCTGCATCTCGCGTCCGGGCAGTCGTTCCGGGTCGGGTTGTTCGCCGACCTCGCGCGCTTCGATGCCGGCCCGTGGCATGACGCCCTCGGCGCGCGCATTGCGGTCGACGCCGCGTTCAGCGTGCACGCGGCGCAGCCGGTGCGCGGCGTGGCCACCAGCGGTTGGCGCGGGCGCAGCTTTTCGCTCGGCATTGCCGACAGCGTGACGGTGCTGGCGCGCAGCGCGGCCGAGGCCGACGCCGCCGCCACGATGGTGGCCAACGCCGTCAACCTCGACGATGTGCGCATCGTGCGCCGGCCCGCCTGCGAATTGAAGGACGACAGCGACCTCGGCGCGATCCCGGTCACGGTCGACGTGCCGGCGCTCGACGTTGAATCGGTGCATCGCGCGCTGGCCGCCGGTGCGTGGTGCGCGCGCGAACTGCAGCAGCGCGGCCTGATCGGCTCGGCCGCGCTGGTGTGCCAGGGCCGCTTGATGACCGTCCACAATGCGGCCTTGGTGGCAAGCCCGCTGGCGGTGCGCCACGCCACGCAGGCCGCATTCGCGGCCTTGGCCTGAAACCCGCAACAGGACTCGTGATGATCGAGATCAGACGCATCGTGACCCACGTGGAAGACATCCACCACGAGTTCGGCCCGCCACCCGCCATGCCGCTGCGCCGGGGCGCCATCGCCGCCGTGCTGCGCAACCCGTTCGCCGGCCGCTTTGTGGCCGACATCCTGCCGATGATGGACGCGCTGCAGCCGGTGGGCCTGGCCATGGCCTGGCGGCTGCACGCCGCAATGGACGTGCCGGTCGAGCGGCTGGAGGGTTACGGCAAGGGCGCCATCGTCGGCGCGGCGGGTGAGCTGGAACATGGCGCGCTGTGGCATGTGCCCGGTGGTTACGCGATGCGCGAGCTGCTGGGCTGGAAGGGCGACCGCAACGCCTACGCCCAAGGGCAAGGCGCGGCGGCGTCGAACCCGCCCGCGGGCCAGCCCGGCAACGCCTTGGCGATCGTGCCGTCGACCAAGAAGGTCGGCGCGCCGAGCACCGCGCTGGACGTGCCGCTCACGCACATCAACGCCGCCTACGTGCGCAGCCACTTCGACGCGATGGAAGTGCGCGTGCCCGGCGCGCCGGCAGCCGATGAGATCGTCTTCATCCTCGTGATGAGCACCGGCGCGCGCGTGCACGACCGTGTCGGCGGCCTCAAGGCAGCCGACATCGCCCAGTGGAACGGCCTGCGCTGAAGCCACGCGAACAACGTCAACTGCGCCCACAGCATTCACAGGAAATCGCACCATGCCCGCCAAGATCCGCAAGCTGATCGTCCAGGTCGACGAAACCCTGATCGAGATGGGCCAGCCGGTGTTGCCGCCCACGCGCAAGGCGCTGGCGATGGCGGTGATTCACAACCCGTGTGCCGGCCGGTATGTCGAGAACCTCGACGAGCTGATCGCCATCGGCGAAGAACTGGGCGCGCTGCTCGGCCAGAAATGCGTGCAGGCGCTGGGCATCGCGCCGGGTGCGGCGCAGAGTTACGGCAAGGCGGCGATCGTCGGAGAAGCGGGCGAGCTGGAACACGCCGCCGCGATCCTGCACCCCAAGCTCGGCGCACCGTTGCGCCAGGCGGTCGAGAAGGGTGCTGCGCTCGTTCCGTCGGCCAAGAAGCGCGGCGGCCTGGGCACGGCCATCGATGTGCCGCTTGGCCACAAGGACGCGGCTTTTGTGCGCAGCCACTTCGATGCGATGGAAGCGCGGGTTTCCGATGCGCCGCGTGCCAACGAAATCGTGGTGGCGATCGTTGTCACCGACAGCGGCCGGCCGCTGGCGCGCATCGGTGGGCTGCAGGCGCATGAGGCCCAAGGCGAAGACGGCCTGCGCTGAATCCCGCCATCACAATCCGTCCCGTTATCACCAGGAGCACTTGATGACCGCAGTTCGAAAACTGATTCAATCCGCCCTCGCCGTGGGGCTGGCATGGGCCCTCGCCCCGGCCCACGCCCAAGGCGTGATCAAGATCGGCGAGGTCAACAGCTACAAGGCCCAGCCGGCGTTCCTGGAGCCCTACAAAAAGGGCATGGAGCTGGCGCTCGAACAAATCAACGCGGCCGGCGGCGTGGGCGGGAAGAAGCTGGAGCTGATCATCCGCGACGACAACGCCAACCCCGGCGACGCGGTGCGCGCCGCCGAAGAGTTGATCTCGCGTGAAAAGGTCGACGTGCTGGCGGGCTCGTTCCTGTCCAACATCGGCCTGGCGATGACCGACTTCGCCAAGCAGAAGAAGGTGTTCTTCCTGGCCGGCGAGCCGCTCACCGACAAGATCGTCTGGGGCAACGGCAACCGCTACACCTTCCGCCTGCGCACCTCCACCTACATGCAGGTGGCGATGCTGGTGCCCGAGGCCGCCAAGCTGAACAAGAAGCGCTGGGCGGTGGTGTTCCCCAACTACGAATACGGCCAGTCGGCCGCGGCCACCTTCAGGCAATTGCTCAAGGCCGCGCAGCCCGATGTCGAGTTCGTCGCCGAGCAGGCCCCGCCGCTGGGCAAGCTCGACGCCGGCAGCGTGGTGCAAGCCCTGGCCGACGCCAAGCCCGACGCCATCTTCAACGTGCTGTTCGGCGCCGACCTGGCCAAGTTCGTGCGCGACGGCAACACCCGCGGCCTGTTCCAGGGCCGCGAGGTCGTGAGCCTGCTGACCGGCGAGCCCGAGTACCTCGACCCGCTGAAAGACGAAACCCCGAACGGCTGGATCGTCACCGGCTACCCCTGGTACGGCATCCAGACTCCCGAGCACAAGGCCTTCTTCCTGGCCTACCACGAGAAGTACAAGGACTATCCGCGGCTTGGTTCGGTGGTCGGTTATTCGCTGATTCGTTCGCTCGCCGAAGGCATGAAAAAAGCCAAGGGGGCCGACACCGAAAAGCTGATCGCCGCGTTCAAGGGCCTGCAGGTCCTGACGCCGTTCGGGCTGGTGACCTATCGCCCGGAGGACCACCAGTCGACGATGGGCGCATTTGTCGGCCGCACCAAGAACGACAACGGCAAGGGCACGATGGTCGACTATCGTTTTCTCGACGGCGCGAAGTATTTGCCGTCGGCGGCCGAGGTGAAGAAGCTGCGGGCGGTGGATTGAGCGATTGAGCGGCGCGGCCCCATGAGCATCGAGTTCCAGTGGGACCCGGCCAAGGCTGTCGTCAACCTGCGCAAGCACGGTGTGGCGTTCGAGGAGGCCACAACGGCCTTTGCCGACACGCTGTCGCTCACGATTGCCGACCCGATGCATTCGGAAGGCGAGTCACGCTTCGTGTTGCTCGGCCGCTCGCAGTCGGGGCGCATGCTCGCTGTTGTCCACACCGATCGCGGCGATACCATCCGCCTCATCGGTGCCCGAATCGCCACTCGCAAGGAGCGCAAGACCTATGACGAAAACACCTGACAAGGATCTGCTGCCCGAATACGACTTTTCGAAAGGCGTGCGCGGCAAGTATGCGGCTCGAATGGCCAAAGGCAGCAACGTTGTCGTGCTCGATAAGGACGTGCAGAGCCTGTTCCCAGACTCTGCCGCCGTCAACGCCGCGCTGCGCGCTCTCGCGCAAGCGGTCGCCGTGACACGACGCGCTCCCCGCCCAAGAGCCGCCGCGCGCAAGCGTGCCGCCGCTTGAGGAAGTTGCGGCTGTACTTGCCAATATGTTGCCGCGCTGTTGCCGCGCGCAAGCACCTGCACGGAGCGAGAGCATGACTTTCACGTCATTTCGCGCGAGCGAAGGCAATGCCCAGGATTTCACTTCAACCGTCTGCGCAAGCAAAGCCGCGGGCGGAAGGCGTGCTCCGCTTCACTTCGGCGGTCGGCAGGTACGCCGACTGCCCTGCGGTGCTCGGTCTCATGGCCCGTCGCCGAACTCGCTTCGTTCGCTGCGCTCACTACGCTCAAACATGCGGCGACAAGTCAGTCGACGAAGCGCGCTGCGCGCGCGGGCCACGAGCCCTCCGCTCCTCAGCGCCGAAGAGGCGCTGCGCCCACCTCCCGCCCGCGGCTTTGCGGGTGGCGCTTAGCAACTTCGTAGGATTCGCATGACCAAGTCACCGACGGAATCGAAACTACGCCGTGCTGCGCGACCGACTCACACCAAGCGTGCACCAGCTACTTCATCGCCTAAGCGCGCGTACCTCAAGCAGTCGGATGTTCCTCTGACGTCTCTTGAGTTCGCACTTCGTCTTCCACAAGCCATCTTGGACCACTACGCCGGTAAGCCGGCCACGCCATTGCAGCTGGCAAAAGCATTGCAGATGGACCCAAAGGGATCGCAAATCCGCGTGCTGTCTGGCTCGGCCATCGCATTTGGACTAACGGAAGGGGGAGCTCAGTCAGTCTCAATCGCGGTCACGGCCCTGGCGCGCCGAATTGTTCGACCGAAATCAGAAGGCGACGATCTCCAGGCCAAGCGGGAAGCCGTTTTGCTTCCACGAATATTCGGGGACTTCCTCAGGCAGTACGACGGGCATCCCTTCCCTCGACAGGACATTGCGCTGAATATCTTGGAAGACATGGGAGTGCCGCGCGAGAAGGCCGCTGAGGTTCTTGAACGCATTGAATCAAGCGCCAGGTACGTGGGGTTTCTAGACGAAGTCAAAGGTAAGACGTATGTAACCCTTCAAGGCGGGGCGGCGTTTGCCGAGACTCAAGCGGAGGCGCCCGACGACGCGATCGAAGCCGATCCCACAAGAGCGGAGCGGCCCTCACACGAGCCCGAGCCTGCTGCTCCTCGAAGCCCGCTGCCTCCGCAAGGACAGCGCGCCCCTGAATCTCAGGGCACAGTGCTCAACGCTGCAATTGCAGAAGACAAGCGCAGGCGTCGTGTTTTCATCACGCATGGGAAGAACCGCGACCTTGTAGATCCCATTCGCAAGTTACTCGAGTACGGTGAACTCGAGCCCGTGATCTCGGTGGAGCGCCAGTCCGTTTCGAAGCCCGTGCCGGAGAAGGTATTGGATGACATGCGCGCCTCAGGGGCCGCGATTATCCATGTCGATGCGGACAAGACGCTGGTCGATTCGGATGGGATAGAGCATGTCCTCCTAAACCCGAACGTACTCATTGAGATCGGAGCGGCGATGGCGTTCTACGGCCGCCGGTTCATCTTGCTCGTACGTGACGGGGTCAAGCTGCCGTCGAACCTGCAGGGCCTCTACGAAGTTCGATACACGGGAGACAACCTCGACGCGCATGCCACCATCAAGTTGCTTGAGGCGATCAAGGATATTAAGAACTACGTCCTTCCTTCAACCGGCGAGGTTGAAACTTAGCCCGTTGCAAAGACCTCCCGCAGTTTGACCTGCCTGGCAACACCGTGACCCTCTCCGCCGTCCTCGTCCAACTCCCCAACGGCCTGGCCGGCGCGTCGTCGCTGTTCCTCGTCGGCGCGGGGCTGTCGCTGATCTTCGGGGTCACGCGCATCGTCAACTTCGCGCATGGCTCGTTCCATGTGGGGGTGCGTGCGCGGCCAACTTGCCGGTCGAAGAGTCGGGGTTCAGCAACCTTGACGCAGGTAATTATAGTAGCTACATTAATTCGTGCTCATCGAATTCGATCCTGCCAAAGACAAGTTGAACCGCGCTCAGCACGGCTTGTCGTTGGTGTTCGCCAGGAAACTGGTCTGGGACGAGGCGCTTGTGTGGGTCGATGGCCGGTACGGGTACGACGAGAACCGAATGATCGGCCTCGTTCCTGAATGCAACCGGCTCTACTACGTGGCGTTCGT
The DNA here is from genome assembly GCA_031415135.1 of Methylibium sp. Taxonomy (GTDB): domain Bacteria; phylum Pseudomonadota; class Gammaproteobacteria; order Burkholderiales; family Burkholderiaceae_C; genus LGRD01. Next base: position 981 of record JANORB010000181.1, on the reverse strand, counting down.
TGATCGGGGCGAAGTTCGAAGAGTCATCAGTCTGCGATATGCCGAGCGCAAAGAGATCAAACACTATGTCGAAACCTACCCCTAAGCGCGCCATCCTGATGCCCTCGGCCGAGGAGAACGCCAGGATCGTCGCTGCGGCAAAGGTCGACCCTGATGCACAGCCGCTGACCAAGAGCCAGCTGGCGGCCATGGTGCCGTTGAAAGCCATCCGCGGAAGGCCGAAATCCGAGAACAAGAAGATGCTGGTGTCGGTCCGGTACAGCCCTGAAGTCATCGAATACTTTCGCAGCACAGGCGAAGGTTGGCAGGGGCGCATGGATGGCGTACTGAGTGAGTACGTTGGCAAGCAAGCCGCCCGTCGCGGACGCAAATCGCCATAAATCGACCGGTACAAGATGACCCTCTCCGCCCTCCTCGTCCAACTCCTCAACGGCTTGGCCGGCGCGTCCTCGCTGTTCCTGGTGGGGGCGGGCCTGTCGCTGATCTTCGGGGTCACGCGCATCGTCAACTTTGCGCATGGTTCGTTCTACATGGTGGGCATCTACACGGCCTACTCGCTGGTCGAGAAGCTGGGGCCGAGCGTGGGGTTCTGGCCGGCCTTGGTGCTGGCGGCGCTGGCGGTGGGTGTGCTGGGCGCGCTGGTCGAGGTGCTGCTGTTGCGGCGCATTTACCACGCGCCCGAGTTGTTCCAGCTGCTCGCCACGTTTGCGCTGGTGCTGGTGATCAAGGACGCGGTGTTGTGGTTCTGGGGGCCGGAAGAATTGCTCGGGCCGCGGGTGCCGGGGCTGGCGGGGTCGGTGACGATCCTCGGCCGCCAGTTCCCCGAATACGACCTGTTCTTGATCGTCGTCGGCCCGGTGGTTCTGGGCCTGCTGTGGCTGCTGCTCACGCGCACGCGCTGGGGCACGCTGGTGCGCGCGGCCACGCAAGACCGCGAGATGGTCAGCGCGCTCGGTGTCAACCAGGCCTGGCTGTTCACCA
>JANORB010000180.1:0-8812 GCA_031415135.1 Methylibium sp. | reverse complement strand
GGCCGGAGTACAGCATTGCCGACATCGCCATCTTCCCGTGGTTGCGCAGCTGGAAGAACCAGGGCATCGACTGGAACGACTTTCCGCACCTGCGCGGCTGGTTCGACGAAATTGCAGCGCGGCCCGCGGTGAAGCGCGGCGTCGAGGTGCTCGCCAGCCTGCGCAAGCCGCTGCTCGACGACCGGGCACGCGAAACCTTGTTCGGCCAGACGCAGTACAGCCGACATTGAGCTAGCCGCTCCTAGAATCGGCGCTTGCCGGCTGCCCGTAGCTCAACCGGATAGAGCACCAGCCTTCTAAGCTGGGGGTCGGGGGTTCGAGTCCCTCCGGGCAGGCCAACCGCGTTGCGCCTCTGTATGGGCATAAGGGGTATCCATTTAGCTCCAGTGACACTATCATCACTGGATGAAAACCCAGCTCATCGTAGCGCCAGAAGCGAGCCGTGACTACCCCCGCAACTGGAACGAGTTTCTCGACTGGTTCGCCAGCGAGGAGACTTGCCTGGGGTATCTGGAGAAACTGCGCTGGCCGAGCGGTTTCGTCTGTCCGGGGTGCGGTGTTGCGCAAGAGCCCTATCGCTCCAACCGGGCGCGGCTGATGTGCCGCAGCTGCGGCCGCCAGAGCACCGTCACCGCCGGCACCATCTTCGACAAGACCCGCACGCCCTTGCGTGTGTGGCTGGCCGCGGCCTGGTACCTGACCAACCAGAAGCAAGGCGTGAGCGCCCTGGGCCTGCAACGCGTGCTAGGGCTGGGGAGCTACCAGACCGCCTGGGCCATGCTGCATCGGTTTCGCCGGGCCATGGTGCGCCCCGATCGGGATCGCCTGAAGGGTCAGGTCGAGGTCGACGAGACCTACCTGGCCATCACGGACCGCGAGGAGCCCATCTCACCCGTGGGGCGCAAGAACAAGACGACCAAGGTGCTGGTCGTCCTGGCGGTGGAACTGCTGCAGCCCAAGGGCTTCGGGCGGATTCGTTTGCGCCGCATCGAGAATGATTCCGATGCGTGCGTCGTGCCGTTCGTGCAGGCCTGCATCGAGCCCGGCGCGCAGGTGCGAACCGATGGCTCGGCCGCGTACCGCTCGTTGAGCGGGCTGGGCTACGACCACCAGCGCACGGTGATGCTCGGCTCCGATGTGCCCGCCCATGTGTCGATGGCCGGAGTGCATCGGGTGGCTTCGCTGGTCAAGCGCTGGATTCTGGGAACGCACCATGGCTCGGTCCAGCCGGGGCATCTGGATGCCTACCTGGACGAGTTCGTGTTCCGCTTCAACCGCCGCACTTCGGGCTCGCGCGGCATGCTGTTCTACCGACTCCTGCAGCAAGCCGTCGTCACCGAACCGGTGACCTACGACAGCGTCATCAGGCCACTACCCAAGCCGGCGAAGCGGGGGTAGGATAACTGGATGGGCATCCAGTATTTGTGGCTCTACTGGAGCTAAATGGATACCCCTTATATTCATCCAGCCACCCACTGCGCCACACAGGGTTCCGCAACGATGGAGAACGACCCGCTTCAACCCAGCCTGTTCGACACGGCCGAGCCGCCACCGCTGCCGCCGGCCGCGCGCCGGCGCGACGTTCTCGTGGGCACCTGCAGCTGGAGCGACCCGTCGCTGATCCAGTCCAGGCGCTTTTATCCGCGCGGCCACAGTTCGGCCGAGAAGCGGCTGGCCTACTACGCCTCGCAGTTCCCCATCGTCGAGGCCGACAGCAGCTTCTTCGCGATGCCGCAGGCGTCGAACGCGGTCTTGTGGGTCGAGCGCACACCGGCCGACTTCGTCTTCAATGTCAAGGCGTTCCGGCTGCTGACCGGCCACCAGACGCCGCCGCAATCCTTGCCCCGCGACATCGCTGCGCTGCTGGCGCCACTGCGGGGCCGAAAGAAAAATTACTACTACGCCGACCTGCCCGAAGAGATTCGCGCCGAGCTGTGGCGGCGCTTCATCGAGGCGATCGCGCCGCTCAAGCAGGCCGGCAAGCTGCGCGCCGCACACTTCCAGTTCGCGCCGTGGGTCAGCAACACCGCAGCGTGGCGCGCGCATGTGGAAGACTGTGTCGAGCGCATGGCGGGTCACCTGCTGGCGGTCGAGTTTCGCAACCGCAGCTGGTTGGGGCCCGACCAAGTCGACCGCACGCTGGCCTGGGAACGCGAGCTGGGCGTGGCCCATGTCATCGTCGACGAACCACAAGGCGTGGGCAACTATGCCCAGGGCGTGTGGGAGGTGACGAACCCGGCGCTGGCGCTGGTGCGCCTGCATGGCCGCAACACGCAGACCTGGGCCGCCAAGGGCCTGGCCGCGTCGTCAGAGCGTTTCAACTACGAGTACAGCGATGAAGAGCTTGCCGGCCTGGCCGAGAAGATCCATGCGCTGACCACTCGGGCATTTCAGCTCCACGCGCTGGTCAACGTGAACTTCGAAGACCAGGGGGTGCAGGCGGCGCGCCGGCTGGAGCGCGAACTGCTGCGGCTGAGGGGGCCTATTTAGGCGGGCCGCCGTCCTGCAAGCCTTCGCCAAAGACCATGCGGCTCACGCCTGCGGCCGCTGCGGCGGCTTCGCACGCCGCGCAGGGCCGCGACGTGGAGTACAGAACACTGCCCGGCAGCTGCGTGCGATTCAGGCGGCGTTGCGCGTCGCAGATGGCCTCGCGCTCCGCGTGAGCGGTGGTGTCGCGCAACTGGACGACCCGGCTGGGCCCCTCGCCGACCAGTTGCCCATCGAGCACCAGCACGGCGCCGTACGGCTGGTCGCCCCACGACTCGGCCAGGCGTTTCATCGCCACGGCGGCCTCGTACCAGCGCCGGTGTGCGCCCGTGGCAGCCTGCCCGCGCGCCAGACCCGCCGTGGCGGCGAGCGCCAATGCGCACCCGGTGCGCAGCAGCACCCTTCGGCGCTCGCGCAGCGCGGCATTCACGCGCTGCATGGCGTCACGCCGCGCATGATCTTCATGCAGCCGCCGGGCGGGCACAACCCGGCCAGGCGCTGCGCCGATGCAGGCCCGTGGTGCGACGCCACGAGGGTGTGATGGGTGTGATCGAGATGAATCGTCATGCCAGGCCTCGTTGCGGGTCGACGTCACGGCTTGGTCTTGCGCTGCTTGTCGTACTTGCGCCAGTAGCCGAATTCTTCTTCATGGACTTCGAAGTCCAGCTCCGCCACGCGGGCCTGCAAGCGCTCCTGCACGTCGACCACGGCCTGGTTGTAGATGCTCGGCCCGATCTCTTCAAGGATAAAGCCGAGCAGGCCGCCGGCCGCCACGTTGCCGATCGGCTCTTCCATGTTCTGCTGGAAATAGCGCTCAATGGAGGCGATTGCCCGCTGCCGCGCGTCCTTGTTCAGCTCGATCGTCATGCTGGATCTCCACCTTGCGGAACTTGATGTTGCCGCGCCCCCACCGGTATCTTGCGTGTCACCGTCCGGGCCGCTTCAGCGCACCGCCCGCCACCACGGGCGGGACACGAACGCCACGTCGGCGTCGACGATCTCGCCGACCCGCGGGGTCAGCAACTCGACCTGGCTGGCGCGCGCCGCCACCAGCGCGCGTTCGATCGGCTCGTCCCACGCGTGGAAGGCCAGGTTGAATGTGCCCCAGTGCACCGGGAACATCCGCCGCGCGCCCACGTCGCGGTGCGCGCGCACGGCGTCTTCGGCGCTCATGTGGATGTCCAGCCACGGCGCGCCGGGCCCGTAGGCGCCGATCTTGACGAAGCTCAGATCGAACGGCCCCAACCGTTCACCGATGGTGCGCAAATGGTCGGAGTAGCCGGTGTCGCCGCTGACGTAGAAGCGATGGCGCGCGCCGACCACCGACCATGACGACCACAGCGTCGCGTTGCGGTCCGTCAGCCCGCGGCCCGAGTAGTGGCGCGACGGCGTCGACACGATGCGCACGCCGCGCAGCGGCTGCTCCTGCCACCATTCCATCTCGCGCACCTGCGCATCGGGCACGCCCCAGGCCTGCAGGTGCGCGCCGATGCCCAGCGGCACGAAGAACACGCTGCCGCGGCGCGCCAAGTGCTGCGCGGTGCGCATGTCGAGGTGGTCGTAGTGATCGTGCGTGATCAACACCGCATCGATGGGGGGCAGGTCGGCCAGTGCGATCGGCGTCGGGTGCAGCCGCCGCGGGCCGTACGCGAACGGCGACGCGTACTCCGAGAACATCGGGTCGACCAGCAGGCGCAGCCCGTCGATCTCGATGTACACACTGGCGTGGCCGATCCAGAACGCGCGCAAGCCCGCCGCGGTTGCGGGTGCGGGCGCGGCTCCCTTCAGGGTTTCGGCGGCGACCGCCAGCACCGGCACCGCCGAGCGTGGCGCGCGCACCTCGTCACCGAAGAACTGCCCCTGGATCAGCGCCCACACATCGGCCGCCCGATACGCCGCCGGCGGCAGCGGGTTGGCAAATTTGGCGTCACGGTAAAGCGGGTTGGCGTGGGCGCGCGCAAGGCGGTCGCCGGCCATCCTGGCGCCGAACTGGGGCAGCGAAAGCACCCAGGCCGCCAAAGCCGCCAGCAACAGCACGGCCACCGCCGCGCCGACCCACCAGCGCCAGTGGCGCCCTGGGCGTGAGGGCTTCATGGCTTCGGGTCAGTCATGGCGCATCTGCGTCGGGCAGGGTGGCGGAGTAGGGTGCAGGCCAGTGGCTGTTCAACGCGGGACGTCGTAGCGCAGTTCGGCGAACCCGGCCCCGACTTGTCGCACCGACACCAGCCGCAGCGGCGGGAACGCAATCTGGCGCGGCAGCAGCGGCTTGCCCGCGCCCAGCGTGACCGAGCCGACCTGCACGATCAACTCGTCCAGCAAGCCCGCGTCGAAGAACTGCCCCACCAGATCGCCACCACCGACCAGCCAGAGGTTCTTGCCGTTCGCGGCCATGCGCATCTGCGCATGCACCGGGCGAACGTCGCCCATGACGAAACGAATGTCCGCGCCCGGAACCGGCGAAAGCGCGCGGCTGGAGAACACCCAGGTCGGCTGCGCATAAGGCCACGGCGCCCCGCTGCGGGTTGCCGGGTGGTCAGCCGGGTTGACGATGTGACGCAACATCCATTCGTAGGTTGACGAGCCCATGGCCAGCGCGCCGACATCGCGAATGAATTGGGGGTAGCTGGTGTCATTGACATCACCGAGCTGGAACAGCCACTCCAGCGAGTGGTCGGCCGTGGCGATGAAGCCGTCGAGGCTGGATGCGGTGTAGTACTGGGTTCGCATTCGGGTGTGTTCAGTCGAGATACTTCCAGCTCGAAGCCCCGTCGAGACGGCGGATGCGGACATCGCCGATGACTTCGGGCTCGAAGTTGCGCACATTGACACCCATCCTGCTGTGCACCGTCGCATCGACCGGCGCCCAATGCGTGACACAACCGCAGGTGTTGCACCGGACAAAGTTGAGGCTCATGTCGCCCCAGCAGTAGTTGCGGGTGGCGCCCGGCCGGCTGATCACGCGCACCTCAGCCGCCTTGTAGTACGCCCACAGCGTGCCGTAGCGCCGGCAGATCGAGCAGTTGCAATTGGTCAGGCGGCGCGGCTTGCGAGGGATTTCAACGCGAACCGCTCCACAGTGGCAGGTGGCGGAAAGCATGCGCTGTTCCCCCCGGCGCTAGCGGCGCAACAGCATACCGGCGCCGACCGCGATCAGAATCAGCGGCCACCAGTGCGCGAACAACGACCCGAGGTTGGGCAGCAAGCCGAAATTCGAAAGAAGAAACAGCACGCCCAGGCCGATGAGGATGAACGCGCCGATTTGTGATCTGGACCGCATGGGGCTCCTTGGTGGACCGGTGCCCGATGCTAACGCTCGCCCTGGTTTGGCCTCGTTGCGCATTCAGCCCGGCACGACACCCTTCACCGCCCACGCCAGCGCGGCGTAGGAGCGTGGGCCGTCGGGTTCCCCGTCGACGTAGGCCCGTTTCACGGCGTCCCGCAGCCGGTCGCGCTCGCCTTCGCTCAATGTCGCCAGGTATTCGGCACCTGGCCCGTCCTTGCCTTCATAGGGCGCCCAGTAATCGTCGAACGACGAGAACTCCATGCGGATAGTCAGCGTCGTGCCCACCACGTCCTGCAAGCCCGCGGCGCGCCAGGCGTCCACCAGTTCACCGGGCCGGGTCATTGGCCGCGTGTAGTTGCGCGCCCGGCGTGGGTCGCCGGCCTTGCTGTCCAGCGCGGCGGCCGTGTCGAAGAACATCCGGTTGGCCACGAAGCCGCCGCGCGCGTCCCACACCGCCGCGCCGACCGTGGCACCGGGCCGGGCCACACGCAGCATCTCGGCAATGGCCACGCTTGCACTCGGCACAAAGTGCAGCAACAGCAAGGCCAGCACGCGGTCGAAGCTGCGGTCGGCAAAGCCCAACGCGCAGGCGTCCCCCACCTGGTAGCTGATCTTCGGATCGGGCTGGCTCGCGCGCGCATGGGCGATGTAGGCCGGCGACAGGTCCACGCCGCACACTTCAGCCACGGGGAACCGCCGCGCCAGCGCCGACGCCAGGCACCCGGTGCCGCAGCCGACATCGAGCACATGCTCGCCTTGAGCGGCGCCGACGAAGTCGAGGAACGGTTCCGCGAGCCGGCGGCTCCAACGGCCCATCTGCAGCTCGTAGCCGTCGCCGTCGGTAGCGAGGAAGGTTGAGGAGGGTGTCATGCGGTGCCGGCGGTGCAATCAGCCCTGCAAGACAGCGAGTTCGTCTCGAACCGGAACCCGGCGCTCGATGTCACGCAGGGTCGGCAGCGTCTTCAAGTCATAGTTGGCCTGCATCACCAACCAGGACGCTGCGTCGCCGCCAAAGTACCTGGCCAGCCGGGCGGCAGTGTCGGCGGTGACTGCGCGGCGCTCCTTGACGATCTCGTGAATGCGGGTTGCGGGGACACCCAGCGCAACGGAAAGTGCGCTCATGCTGAGCCCGAGCGGCGCAAGAAAGTCCTCGCGCAACACCTCACCCGGATGAACGGGACGCATGCGATTGGTCGGACGTGCCATGTTGACTTACCCAGCTCGAACAGAAGTCGCATTGACCGTCACTCAAGCGGTGGCAAGAGCGCTGCGGGCAGCGTGTTCAAGTACGGAACGAGCCTGTTCGAGCGTGACCCCGGGGAACAGCTCGACGAAGTGCCCGACCGCGACCCCGTCTTCAAGGTTCTCGAAGAGGGCAGCGACAGGAACGCGTGTGCTGCGGAACACCCAAGCTCCGCCGGCGCGTTCGATGTCGCACTCCACAGCGTGACAAGTTGACCAGTCGATCATAATTTCGATGCTAGCACCGGGGTCGGCTTGAGGCGGCGAATCGCGGGCCGGCGCGACCCCATTCATCACTCGTGCCGCCGCTCAGCCGCTCAGGCCGGTTGAGCGTGGAAGCGCACTCCCAGCGCACGCGCCACCTTCAGCACGGTGGCAAAGCTCGGATTGCCCCCTTCGCTGAGTGCGCGGTAGAGGCTTTCGCGGCTCAAGCCGGCCTCTTTGGCGACCAGACTCATGCCCTTGGCGCGAGCGATGTCGCCAAGGGCCCTGGCGATTCCCGACACGTCATCCGGCGCCTCTTCGAGCCAGGCATCCAGATAGGCGGCCATCTCCACGGGCGTGCGAAGGTGTTCCGCCACGTCGTAGGCGGAGGTCTTCACCTTGGGGGCCTTCTTGCGAGCGGTCGTTGCCATCTGTCTAGTCTCCGTAGGCCTGTGCAAGGCGAATGGCCCGGGCGATGTCTTTGGGCTGCGTGGACTTGTCTTCGCCGGCAAGCAACAGCAGGAGCCGGTCTCCGCGCTGCGAGTAGTAGACACGGTAACCAGGGCCTGCATCGACCTTCAGCTCGGACACTCCGTGGGTCAGGTTTCGGTGCGAACCGGGATTGCCGTGGATCAGCCGGTCAACACGCATCAAGATGCGCGCGCGACCCGACTGGTCCTTGAGGCCGTCGAACCAGTCGCGGTACTGGTCCGTCTTCTCGACGCGCATGCGGACATTGTAGCCTAAGGGCTACAGGAATTTGTGCGTTGGCATTGCCGAACGCAATGCACGCGCCCATCGCCGGGGAACATGGTTTTCCGGGACCTACTGCTTGATGGAAAAGGCGAAAATGGCCTTGTCCATAGAAACCACTCCGCTCTACCAATACGACTAAGTTAAGAGGTTGACATGATCGTCTTGAAGACCGCGCAAGAAGAGGCTCTAGGTGCAATGAAGCAGTCTGATGGCTCGGCAACGCACCGCGATCTCTTGCCGGACAACCCCAAGACCTCAATCAGCAAAGTCATCATCGTCGACAAGGTACGTCGATGTGCTGACTTGGTTCGCCGGCCAAATCCGTACTGTGGATTCAAGAACGACACAGAGCGCCGGAAAGCTCTCGGAACTTTAGTCCGATGGCGGGCTTGCTCAGTCATAGCAGTGTCGATCGGCCTCACTGCCGCGAACGACACAATTCACCTGCAAAGCTTGCTTAGCTTGCTCAAGCAGCTGACCTTCTGAACGCAGCAGCTGAAAGGAAACGCACGGAGCAACGGGTAGCCACGCAGCGGCGCTCAAGACCCGGAAAGCGCGTCTGAACCGCTGAGGAAGTGCCCGCCACCCTACAACTTCTCCGTCTCCCCCGCCCTAGGTTGCCACTTCATCAGCCGCGTCTCCACCCGCCCGACCAGCGCATCCAGCACCAGCGCAAACGCGGTCAGCACCACGATCCCCGCCATCACGGTGTTGATGTCGAAGCTGCCTTCGGCCTGCAGGATGAGGTAGCCCACGCCTTGCGACGAGCCCAGGTACTCGCCCACCACGGCGCCGACGAAGGCGAGACCGACGCTGTTGTGCAGCGAGCTGAACACCCAG
>JANORB010000179.1:0-10236 GCA_031415135.1 Methylibium sp. | reverse complement strand
TCAGAGGCTGAGAGTTTTTCGAGCGTGTCCGAGCAGCGCGCCAGAAGGCGGCCGATCTAGGCGCAAAGCGCAGCCATAGCTCGGGCTATGGCGAGCATTTGCAACGACGAGCGGGCGTCTTCTGGTGTGACGAGCGGGCATGATTGAAAGACTCTCAGCCTCTCAGCGCGTGAAACCCCCTGGACGCGGGCGCATCGGCTTGGCGCCGGGTTTGCCCACTGGTGCGCCCGGCTTGCGCGGCGCAAAGCCGGCAGGTTTGCTGGCCCGGTCGAAGGGACTGCGCGGCGCGTCGGCGCCATGGGCGGCACGCGGCTCGAAATGCCCTGGCGCGCGATCGAACGGCGCGCGGTCACGAGAAGCGAAGCCCTCACCGCCGCGGGGCGGAAAGCCGTCACCGCCGCGCGGCGCAAAGGGCTTCTTGCCGAAACTCTTGCCCGGGCCGAACCCCGGTTTGGCGCTGAAACGGGACGGCGCAGCGCCCGCCGGACGCGGTGCGTACATCTTCGGCTCCGGGTTCTTGGGCTCCAGGCCGGTGATGGTGGCCACCGGAATGTTCTGCGTCGTGAACTGCTGGATGCGGCGGATCATGCCGCTGTCCATGCGCTCGCCCAGCGTGATGGCCAAGCCGTTGCGCCCCGCCCGGCCGGTGCGGCCGATGCGGTGCACGTAGTCTTCGGCCTTCATCGGCAGGCCGTAGTTGATGACATGGCTGATGCTGGGCACGTCGATGCCGCGCGCAGCCACGTCGGTGGCCACGAGAATCTTCAATTGCTTGTTGCGCAGCCCTTGCAGCACGCGGTTGCGCCGCCCCTGCGGGTGCCCGCCGTGCAGGGATGCCACGTGGTGGCCCATGTCCGCCAGACGGTCGGCCAACTGGTCGGCGTCGCGCTGGGTGCTGGTGAAGACCAGGGCTTGCTCCATGTCGCGCTGGGTCAGGATGTGGTCCAGCACCGCATTCTTGTGGTGATGGTTGTCGACCCAGTGCAGGCGCTGCTCGATGTTCTCGTGCGTGTCGGTGTGCGATGAGATGTCGATGCGTTGCGGGTCGCGCAGCAGGTTGGCGGCAAGGCGCCCGACATGGCCCAAAAACGTGGCGCTGTACATCACGGTCTGGCGTGCGGCGGGCACGTGGTCGGCGATCGTGTTGATGTCGTCGATGAAGCCCATGTCGAGCATGCGGTCGGCTTCGTCCAGCACCAGCATCTCGACGTTGTCGAGCACGCATTTGCCGGTCTGCAGGTGGTCCAGCAAACGGCCGGGGGTGGAGATCAGGATGTCCAGCGGGCCGCGCAACGCCGCGATCTGCGCCGGGTAAGGCACACCGCCGACGACCGTGGCCACGCGCAGGCCCTGCACGAAGCGGCCATAGACCGTGGCGGCCTTGGCCACCTGCATGGCCAGTTCACGCGTGGGCGTCAGCACCAGGATGCGCGGACCGTAGATCACACCCTTTTCGCGCCGCTTGGTGTTGTCGCCGCGCGCCAGCAGGATCTTCTGCAAGGCGGGCAGGATGAACGACGCGGTCTTGCCGCTGCCGGTGCTCGACGAGACCATCAGATCGGTGCCGGCAAGTGCCGGCGGAATGGCCATGAGCTGTACTTCGGTGGCGATTTCATAGCCGGCACTGGCCACGGCTTTGGTCAGGGCTTCGTTGAGGCCCAGGGATTCAAAACTCATTTTTCTCTTTCGATAAGCGGTGCCGGCGCGCCCGCTTTTCAGGTGGGCACACGCCAAACCACCGGCACCCCAAAACGGGTGACAGTTCAGTCGCTGGAGAGAAGGTCCGAGCCGGTGCCATGGGAAGCGCCAGGTGTCGGGAACAGTCAAAGCGACGGCATCGCCGCCAACCATTCCCAACAAGGGGTTCGAACAGGCCACGCGGTCTCGTCTGGAACAGACGCCGCGGGAAGACTCGATGAGGTCAGAGGGATGAACGAGTCGCCACGCACTTTTGAGGCGAACCCGTGATTCTAGCGCGTTTCGGGTCTTCCCTCAACCGTCGATTCACTCACTTCAGCAGGAAGTGCTCGCGGTAGTAGGCCAACTCGTCGATGGACTCGTGGATATCGGCCAGCGCCGTGTGGGCCTGGGCCTTCTTGAAGCCCGCCAGGATGTCGGGCTTCCAGCGCTTTGCCAGTTCCTTCAAGGTGCTGACGTCAAGATTGCGATAGTGAAAATACGCTTCCAGCCGCGGCATCGTGCGGGCCAGAAAGCGCCGGTCCTGGCAGATGCTGTTGCCGCACATCGGTGAGCAGTTCTTGGGCACGTGGCGCTGCAGGAATTCGATGACCTGCGCTTCGGCCTGCGCTTCGTCGATGGTCGAGGCCTTCACGCGGTCGACCAAGCCGCTCCTGCCGTGCGTCCCCTTGTTCCACGCGTCCATCGCGTCCAGCGCCGCGTCGCTTTGGTGGACCGCGAACACGGGGCCTTCGACGCGGCGGCCGAGTTGCGAGTCGGTGACCACCACCGCAATTTCGATGATGCGATCGGTCTCCGGCACCAGGCCGGTCATTTCAAGGTCGATCCAGGCCAGGTTCTGGTCGCTGCTGCTCAAGATGCTTTCAGTCATTCCGATTCCTCCAGGTCGGGATTCTCGCAGCCCCACTACACTTCGCAGCCATGCAATCTTCAAGCTTGACCCTCCTCTTTGCCGCAGCGCTGCTTGTGTCGCTGCTCATCAAGTTCTGGCTCGCCACGCGCCAGATGCGCCATGTGGCCGCGCATCGCGGCGTGGTTCCGGCGGCCTTCACTGCCAGCATCGCCCTGCCCGCGCACCAGAAGGCCGCCGACTACACGCTGGCCAAAGGGCGCCTCGGGCTTCTGACGATGGCCTTCGGCGCGGCTGTGCTGCTGGGCTGGACGCTGCTGGGCGGGCTGGACCTGCTCAACCACGCGGTCCGTGACGCGGTGCAGCCGCGCTGGGGAAACATGGCCTACCAGCTGGCGTTGGTGGCGTCGTTCGTGGTGATCGGCTCGGCGCTGGACCTGCCGTTCGATGTCTACAGCACCTTTCGCGTGGAGCAGCGCTTCGGGTTCAACCGCATGACCTGGCGGCTCTACCTGGCCGACATGCTCAAGGGCGCGATCGTCGGCGCCGTCATCGGCCTGCCCGTCGCCGCGCTGATCCTGTGGATCATGGGTGCCACCGGCAACCTGTGGTGGCTGTGGGCCTGGGGCGCGTGGATGGTTTTCAACCTGTTGATCCTGGTGTTCTACCCGACGCTGATCGCGCCGCTGTTCAACAAGTTCGTGCCGCTGGCCGACGAATCGTTGAAGGCGCGTGTGCAGGCGTTGATGGCGCGCTGCGGCTTTGCCGCCAAGGGGCTGTTCGTCATGGATGGCAGCAAGCGTTCCGCGCACGCCAACGCCTACTTCACCGGCTTCGGCGCGGCCAAGCGGGTGGTGTTCTTCGACACGCTGCTGAGCAAACTTTCGGCCGGCGAAGTGGAGGCGGTGCTGGCGCACGAGCTGGGCCACTTCAAGCACAAACATGTCACCAAGCGCATGGTGGCGATGTTCGCCATCAGCCTGGCGGGGTTTGCGCTGCTGGGCTGGGTGTCCGGCCAGGCCTGGTTCTACACCGCGCTCGGGGTCCAGCCCTCGATGGCGTCGCCCAATGACGCGCTGGCCTTGTTGCTGTTCCTGCTGGTGACTCCGGTGTTCACATTTTTTGTGTCGCCGCTGTTCGCGCAACTGTCGCGCCGGCACGAATTCCAGGCCGACACCTATGCCTGCCAGCAGGCCGATGGTGCCGACCTGGCGGCCGCGCTGCTCAAACTTCACCAGGACAATGCCGCCACGCTGACACCCGACCCGTTGTACGTTCGCTTCTATTACTCGCACCCCCCGGCGTCCGAACGACTGGCCGCGCTCGCGCGGCAGGCACGGCCCCAGGCCGCGTGACGTGGTGGCTCGAATCGCACGGCGACCGCGCCGGATGACGGAGCCCGATTGAGCAAGCAGGTGGTGCTCGACCTGGGGTTGGTGGTGGCGGGACATGGGCGCCACTACATCGTCGAAACCCCCGAGGGGCAGCGCATCATCTGCCACCCGCGTGGCAAGAAAAGCGACTGCGTGGTCGGCGACCGGGTGCGCTGGCAAGTCTCCGGCGACGAGGGCGTGATCGAACACGTGGAGCCGCGCCGCAACCTGCTGTTCCGGCAGGACGAGTGGAAGACCAAATCGTTCGCCGCCAACCTGGACCAGTTGCTGGTGCTGGTGGCCGCCGAGCCGGTGTTCAGCGAGTCCCAGTTGGCGCGCGCCCTGATCGCCGCGCAGAGCGCGGGCATCCCGGCCCGGATTCTGTTGAACAAGACCGACCTTCCGTCCATCGCGGTGGCCCGGGCACGCTTGCAGCCCTACGTCGGGATGGGCGTTGAGGTGCTCGAAGTGGCGTTGAAAACCCGCAAGGAGGAGGCGCGGGCGTTGCTGCAACCTCTGCTGAACCACCAAGCCACACTGGTGCTCGGCCCCAGCGGCACCGGCAAGAGCACCTTGATCAACCTGCTTGCGCCTGAGGCCAGGGCACAGGTGGGCGAGATCTCGCAGGCCCTGAATTCGGGCCGCCACACGACCACCACCACGCAGTGGTACTGGCTGGACGGCCCGCGAACCACCGCCTTGATCGATTCGCCCGGCTTCCAGGAGTTCGGCCTGCGCCAGATCACCGCAGAGCAGCTGAGCGGCCTGATGCCCGACCTGCGCGAACACGCGCGCGTTTGCAAGTTCTACAACTGCAGTCACCAGCATGAGCCCGGTTGCGGGGTCAGGGCGGCGCTGGAGCGGGGTGAAATCAGCGCGTCCAGGTACCGAATCTACGGCGAGATTCTGGGAGAACTGGTGCAGCGCCGCTGACCCGTCCTACCCCACCAGATTGGCCAGCGACAGCAGGGCCAGCAGCAGCATCCACAGCACCACCGAGCGCCAGACCAGGCCGACCACACTGCGCAGATGAGCCAGCTCCGGCGTGGCACCGGTCGTCGACCCTTCGGACAGCGCCTCATCGGGCAGCGCGCTGTCCTCGAAGGCCCGAGCCGATTCCGCCATGGGCGGCGGCGCTTCCCTCCCGCCCAGCTGCACCCCGATGGCCCCTGCGGCGGATGCCAGGATCACGCCATCGTTGGCCGACTCCCACAGCACCGCATCGCGACGCCAGCAGTTCACCGCTTCCTCAAAGTTGCCCACCACCGCAAACCCGAAAGCGGTGAGCCGCGCGGGCACGTGGTCAAGAAAGCCAAACACCCGATTCGACAGGCGCGTCAGCAAATCGTTGGCCGGAACCCCGTCGGTGAGGCTCTTGAATGCCCAGTATCGGCCCGCGAACTCGGCCATGCGGTACAACACCGCGCCGGTCGGCCCGAAGCCCAATGTGGCCAGCACGACGAACCAGAAAAACACCCCGAACACATGCCGGTGCGCCGCCAGCAGGGAATGTTCGATGACCTGCCGCAACAGCTCGGAGCGCGGCAGATCGCTGGCATCCACGTGACGCCATTGCGCCAGCAGGGTTCGCGCACGCTCTTCGTCGGCACGCTCGAGCGCGTCGCGAATGTCGGTGAAGTAATGGCTGAACTGGCGAAAGCCCAGTGTCATGTAGATGACGGCCACGTTCCAGGCCAGCGCGAGCAACACGCTGAAATGGTCCAGCAGCAGCCACACGCCGCCTGCAAGAAGGGCGGGAACCAGCACGGTCACGCCCCACACCACCCACGCATGCGCGGCGCGGCCGGCGTCGAAATTCAGCCGCGTCCATCGCATCCAGCCGTTCAACGAGTCGTGCACCACGTTGCCGCGCGGCAGCGGCTTGAGTTGCTCGATCAGCAGCGCAAACAGGACGGCGAAGAAACTCATTGCCGGCGATGATAGCGGCGGGGATCAGTCCGGCGCCGGGCCGCCCCAAGCCGGGCAACGCCCGCGCGCGCAGCCCCGATGCGACCGCGGGGCCCGATCTCCTCAGGCCACGAGAAAGCCATACAGATTGCGCAGCATCGCCGCCGTCGCGCCCCAGATGAAGTAGCGCCTCGGCTCGCCGCGCTCGTCCTGCCCCTGCCATGGCATCGACAGAAACTCGCGCCGGACGCCGCCCACTTCGACCGCGTGACGATGGTGGTTGGCGGGGTTCATCAAAAATGACAAAGGCACTTCGAAGACCTCGGCCACTTCGAACGGATCTGCCTGCACCGTGAAGCCGGGCTGCACAAAACCCACCACCGGCGTGACGATGAATCCGGTGCCGGTGGTGTAGGTCGGCAGGCTGCCGATCACCTGGACGCACGCCGATTCCAGCCCAATTTCTTCCCTGGCTTCACGCAGCGCCGTGGCCGTGGCGTCGGCATCAAAAGCTTCGGCTCGGCCACCGGGAAAGCTGATCTGCCCAGGGTGATCGGTCAGGTGGTCGGTGCGCTGGGTCAGCAGCACCATGATCTGGTCGCGCAGCACCAGCGGCACAAGAACCGACGCATGGGTGGGTTCTCGCTCGGTGAAACGGCGCTCCACCGTGATCTCGGGTGTCCACACCGGCGGCGCCTGGAATCGCCGGCGCAAAGCGATCGGGACCAGCTCGCTGGCCGCCACCACCGGCAGGTGTCGATCGACGCCGATCACCGGCAGTTCTTGCGGATTGAAGCTCAGCGCCATCGGGTGGATGATTGCCAACGGAAAAGCCGCCTCAGGGCATGGCGGCTTGACGAGCGCACGCCCGCTCTTGCAGCGTCTTCGACGGTGCAAGAGCGGGGCGGACCCGGGCTCGCCACCGGGGTGGCGGCATCCGATGGGATCGGATGCTCCGGCCGCGTCAGGCCAGCTTTTCCTTGATCCGGGCCGACTTGCCGGAACGGTTGCGCAGGTAGTACAGCTTGGCCCGGCGCACATCGCCGCGACGCTTGACCTCGATCGACGCGATCAACGGGCTGTACAACTGGAACGTGCGTTCCACGCCTTCGCCGCTGGAGATCTTGCGCACGATGAAGCTCGAGTTGAGGCTGCGGTTGCGCTTGGCAATCACGACCCCTTCAAAGGCTTGCAAACGCTTGCGGGTGCCTTCGACGACGTTGACACTGACGATCACCGTGTCACCGGGGGAAAACGGCGGAATGGTCTTGTTGAGCCGGGTGATTTCTTCCCGCTCGAGGGTCTGGATCAGGTCCATGGGTTTCTCCAAGTGATCGTGCGCGGGCTGCTCTTGGGTGCTTCTTGGGTGCTTCTTGGGTATCTTGGGAGGCGCGATGTCTTGCGGCCCCGCTCGCTTTGAGCCCGGCAGAGGATCGAAAAGCCTGTGATTATAGCCCGAGCGAGGCCAGATGGGCCTCGTCCGCCGGCGTCAGGCGGCCTGCGGCACGCGCGGCGGCGAGCAGGTCCGGGCGGCGCCGGGCGGTCAGTTCCAGCGACTGCTGACGCCGCCAGCGCGCAATGCCCGCGTGGTTGCCAGACATCAACACCTCGGGCACTCCTTGCACGCCGGCCTCGGCTTGCAACCACTCGGGCCGGCTGAAATGCGGGCAATCGAGCAGGCCTTGAGAAAAGCTGTCTTGCTGGTGCGATTGCGCGTCGCCCAGCACACCTTCCTGCAGCCGCGCCACCGCGTCCAGCAATGCCAGCGCCGGCAACTCACCGCCGGAGAGCACGAAGTCGCCCAGGCTCAATTCCAGCGTGACGTGGCGGTCGATGAAGCGCTGGTCGATACCTTCATAGCGACCGCACAAAAGCACCGCACCGGCGCCGACGGCAAACTCTTCCACCAGCGCCTGGTCGATGCGCCGCCCGGTCGGCGTGAAGTGCACCAGCGGCGCCTCGATGGCTTCGCCTCGCGCTTGCCGAACTGCCAGCAACGCGCGCGCCAACGGCTCGGCCAGCATCACCATGCCCGGCCCGCCGCCATACGGCCGATCGTCGACACGGCGGTAGTTGTTGTCGGCGAAATCGCGCAAGGACCACAGCTTGACGTCGACCCGACCCGATTCGAACGCACGCCGTGTGATGCCGTGAACCAGGTGGGGAGCGAACAACTCGGGGAACAGTGAAATCACGTCAAAGCGCACAGCGCCGCACTGGACTAGTAGTCCAGCCCCCAGTCCACCGTGATGCGTTTGAGTGCCAGGCTGACATCGTCGACGTAGGCTGCAACGAAGGGGATGAGGCGTTCGGGATATTCCGCCGCGGCGTGCGACGCGGCATTGCCGGCACCCACGCGCAGCACGCTGTGCGGCCCGGTGTCGAGCAGCCCGATCACCGTTCCCAGCGAGTCGCCTTGGCGATTGAAGACCGCCAGGCCGATCAGATCGACCCAGTAAAACTCGTCCTTGGCCGCCGTGGGGAAACTCGATCGCCCGACGAACACCCGGACTCCGCGCAATGCTTCAGCGTCGCTTCGGCTGTCGACGCCCTGGGCCTGCGCCACCACGACATCGCCATGCTGCTTGGCCAACGTGATCTTCAGCAGAGCCGGGTACGCGCCGTCAACAGTGCCCGGCCGCTTGACTGCCGCCGATTCGGGCGGCTTGGTGTACCAGCGGCGGGACGAGAACAGAGCCTGCGGGTCGGCCGCAAAGGGCTGCACCTTGAGCCAGCCCTTGATGCCCCAGGCATCGACGATCCGCGCCACTTCCACCGCATCGTCGGGCCAGGCCGGCTCCGCCTGCGTGCCGGCAATCACCATCGGTGCGGCGTCGCTCAACGACGTTCCAGGAACCGTCTCGGCCAGAGACTTTGCAGCGCCAGGGATCAGGCGGTCGCCTTGGCTTGTGCCACCAGACGCTGGACCGTGGTCGACATCTGCGCGCCATTGCCGGTCCAGTGCGCAATGCGGTCGAACGCGACCCGCAACGGTTGCTCACCGCCCGAAGCGACCGGGTTGTAAAACCCCACGCGCTCGATGAAGCGACCATCGCGACGGGTGCGCGAATCGGCAACGACGATATTGAAGAACGGGCGCTTCTTGGCGCCGCCACGTGCGAGTCGGATGACGACCATGGTTTTTCCTTGAAAGTTGTCTGTGACCGGCGCGTGTTTCAATGACCAGCCGTCGGCGGAACCGCGCATTATAAACTCAGCCCGCCTTCAACCGTCTTTCGCATCGCACCATGGCGCCAGTCTTGATTCGCCCCAGCACCACTTCAGACCTGCCCGCCATTGCCGCCATCTACGGCTGGAATGTCGATCACGGCACCGGAACTTTCGAGTTGGAAGCGCCGGACGAGCCCGAGATGGCGCGGCGCCGCGACGATGTGCTTTCCAAGGGGCTTCCCTGGCTCGTGGCCGAACGCGCGGACCGCGTGCTCGGTTACGCCTACGCAAACCATTTTCGGCCGCGGCGAGCCTACCGCTTTTGTCTGGAAGATTCCGTCTATCTGGCCGCCGATGCGAGAGGGCAAGGGGTTGGCCGGCTGCTGCTGGCCGAATTGCTTGCTCGCTGCGAGGCCGCCGGCGCGCGCCAGATGCTGGCCGTGATCGGCGACTCGGCCAATGCCGGCTCGCTGGCGGTGCACCGGGCGCTGGGCTTCGAACAGGTCGGCGTGATGAAGGCCGCAGGCTGGAAGTTCGATCGCTGGCTCGATGTGGTGGTGATGCAAAAGAGCCTCGGCCCGGGCTCGGGCAGCGCGCCGGTGGACGCGCCGCGATGAAAGCGGTCGATCGAGGTCGCAAGTCCAAGCTGCTGGCCACCTGGCTGGCGCTGATCGGCGGCAGTTTCGGCATGCATCGATTTTATTTGCACGGGGCGCGCGACCCGTGGGCATGGTGCAGCGTTCCGCTCACACTGCTTGGCGTGTATGGGCTGCGGCGGGCACGTCAGTTCGGCCTGGACGATCACATGTCCTGGTTGCTGCTGCCGGTGCTGGGGCTGATGCTGGCTGCCGGCATGCTCGCGGCCATCATCATCGGGCTGACCTCTGACGAGACATGGAACGCCCGCTTCAATCCGGCGGGCGCCAATTCAAGCACGGGCTGGCTCACCATCGTCGGCGTGCTGCTGGCGCTGGCCTTGGGGGCCACCGCGCTGATGGCGACGATTGCCTTCAGCGCCCAGCGGTTCTTCGAATACCAGGCCGACGCCTCCCCGAAGGCCGGGGCCTGAATCAGAGGCTGAGAGTTTTTCGAGCGTGTCCGAGCAGCGCGCCAGAAGGCGGCCGATCCAGGCGCAAAGCGCAGGCATAGCTCGGGCTATGGCGAGCATTTGCAACGACGAGCGGGCGTCTTCTGGTGTGATGAGCGGGCATGATTGAAAGACTCTCAGCCTCTCAG
>JANORB010000178.1:0-28107 GCA_031415135.1 Methylibium sp. | reverse complement strand
GTTGACGTTGCCGATGAAGTCGGCCACAAAACGCGATGACGGAGTTTCATAGATGTCGGCCGGCGCACCGACCTGCAGGAAGCGGCCCTCGCTCATCACCGCGATGCGCGAGGCCATGGTCATGGCTTCTTCCTGGTCGTGCGTGACCATCACGCAGGTCACGCCGACCTGCTCGATGATGTTGACCAGCTCGATCTGGGTTTCTTCGCGCAGCTTCTTGTCGAGTGCGCCCAGGGGCTCGTCGAGCAGCAGCAGTTGCGGCTTCTTGGCCAGGCTGCGCGCCAGCGCCACCCGCTGCTGCTGGCCGCCGGAGAGCTGGTGCGGCTTGCGCTTGGCGAACTTGCCGAGCTGCACCAGCTTGAGCATCTCTTCGACCCGGGCGGCGACCTCGCTCTTGCTCATGCCGGCCCGCCGCGGCCCGAAGGCCACGTTGTCCCACACCGTCATGTGCGGGAACAGCGCATACGACTGGAACATCATGTTCATCGGGCATTCATAGGGCGGCATGCCCGCCAGGTCTTGCCCGTTCAGCAGGATCTGGCCCGAGCTCGGCGTCTCGAAGCCGGCCAGCATGCGCAGCAGCGTCGATTTGCCACAGCCCGACGAACCGAGCAGCGCGAAGATCTCGCCCTTGGCGATGTCGAGGCTGACGTTGTTGACGGCCTTGTAGCCGCTGAAGTCCTTGGTGACGTTGCGGATCTGGAGGAACTGCGACGCGTCGTTCGCCGCACTGCTCACGCTGCTCATGAACGGCTCGGGTGCAAAACGCGCTCAGAGGCCCGTCTTGAAGCCGGTGTACATGCGCGTCATGGTGCGGCGGATGTCGTTGCTCAGCGCGTCGGGCAAGGCCATCTTGGCCATTTCGGCGTCGCTGATGAAAACCGTCGGGTCGTTGGCGATCTCGGGCTTGACGAACTTGCGCGACTCCTTGTTCGGGTTGGCGTAGAACACCTTGTTGGTGATGCTTGCGTGCACCTCGGGCTTCATGATGTAGTTGATCCATTTGTGCGCATTGCCGGGGTGCGGCGCATCGGCCGGGATGACCATCACGTCCATGAAGATGACGCCGCCGGTCTTGGGCAACAAGGCTTCGATCTTCTGCCCGGTCTTGCCTTCGACGGCGCGCTGCTTGGCGATGTTGATGTCGCCCGACCAGCCCAGCGCCAGGCAGATCGAGCCGTTGGCCATGTCGTTGATGTAGCCCGACGAACTGAACAGCGTGACGTACGGCCGCACCGCCTTCAGCAGCGCCGGCACGCCCTGGTAGTCGGCCGGGTTCTTGCTGTAGGCCGGCTTGCCCAGGTAGTGCAGCGCGGCCGGCACGATCTCGGTCGCCGAATCAAGAAAGCTCACACCACAACCCTTGAGCTTGGAGATGTATTCCGGTTTGAAGACCAGGTCCCAAGCGTTGTCGGGCATGGGCGTGCCGCCCAATGCCGCCTTGACCTTGTCGACGTTGATGCCCACCGTGGTGAAGCCCCACAGCCAGTTGACCATGTGGTCATTGCCCGGGTCGAGCTTGGCGAGTTGCGCCTGGATGCCCGGATCGAGGTTTTTCAGGTTCGGCAACTGGGCTTTGTCGAGCTTGCGCAGCAGCCCGCCGTCGGCCTGGATCTTGGCCCAATACGACGAAGGCACGACCACGTCATAGCCGGTCTTGCCGGCCACCAGCTTGGCGTGCAGGATTTCGTTGTTGTCGAAATTGTCGTAGCGCACCTTGATGCCGGTTTCCTTCTCGAAGTTCTTGACCGTGTCGTCGGCGATGTAGTCGGACCAGTTGTAGAGGTTCAACACCTTTTCTTCTTCCTGCGCGACGGCCGGCCCGGCCCACAGCAGGCAACTGGCGGTCGCAAGCGCGGCGAGCGAGGTCAGGGCGCTGAACATGCGTTTCATGAGCGATTCCTTCGTGGCGGGTTTGTTGGAAGCCATATCGTTCGGGGTGCAAGGCGGGTCAGAGTCTAGTCAGCGCAATGCTGTCTTGGATTGCTCGCAAACCCCGTGCCAGCGGCGCAGGCCCGAGCTGCCATGCCATCACATCCAGCCGCGTTGGACCACATCAGCCAGCGTCAGGTCCAGGCATTTCTTGATGAGCCCCACCATCTCGTCGATCTGCCCGCGCGTGATGACCAGCGGCGGCGCGATGATCATGCGGTCGCCGACCGCACGCATGATGAGCCCGTTGCCGAAGCAGTGGCCGCGGCACAGCATGCCGACTTCCAGGCTTGAGTCGAACGCCTGGCCGGTGGCTTTGTCCTTGACGATCTGCAATGCGGCCATCAGGCCGCAGCTCTGCACTTCGCCGACCAGCGGGTGCCTGGCCAGTTCGGTGTAGTGCGTGGCGAGATACGGTCCCAGGTCGTCACCCACCTTGTCGACCAGCTTCTCGCGCTGGATCAGCCGGATGTTGGCCAGTGCCACGGCGCAGGCCACCGGGTGGCCCGAGTAGGTGTAGCCGTGGTTGAAATCGCCGCCTTGCTCGATCAGCACCTGGGCGATCCGGTCGCCCACCAGCACGCCGCCGAGCGGGCTGTAGCCTGAGGTCACGCCCTTGGCGAAGGTCATCAGGTCGGGACGGAAGCCGAAGCGCTCGCAGCCGAACCAGTGGCCGGTGCGGCCGAAGCCGCAGATCACTTCGTCGGACACCAGCAGGATGCCGTACTGGTCGCAGATGCGCTGGATCTCGGGCCAGTAGGTTTCGGGCGGCACGATCACGCCGCCGGCGCCCTGGATCGGCTCGCCGATGAAGGCGGCGACCTTGTCGGCGCCGATTTCCAGGATCCTGGCTTCGAGCCAGCCCGCGGCTTGCCGGCCGAAGTCATCGCGGCTCATGCCGCGCCCCAGTTCGAACCAGAACGGCTGCTCGATGTGCACGATGCCCGGAATCGGCAGGCCGCCCTGCGCGTGCATGCCGCTCATGCCGCCCAGCGACGCGCCGGCCATCGTCGAGCCGTGGTACGCGTTGTTGCGGCTGATGATGACGCTGCGCCCGGGCTGGCCCAGCACGTCCCAATAGCGCCGCACCATGCGGACCACGGTGTCGTTGCCTTCCGAGCCCGAGCCGCTGAAGAACACGTGCTTGAACTGCGGCGGCGACACCTGCGCCAGCAGTTCGGCCAGCTCGATGGCCGGCGGCGTGGCGGTCTGGAAAAAGCTGTTGTAGAACGGCAGTTCCTGCAGTTGCCGGGTGGCCGCATTGATCAGCTCGGTGCGCCCGTAACCGACGTTGACACACCACAGGCCGGACATCGCGTCCAGGATCTTGTGGCCGTCGCTGTCCCACAGGTAGATGTTGTCGGCCCGGGTGATGATGCGCGAGCCTTTTTGCGCCAGCGACTTGAAGTCGGTGAACGGGTGCAGGTAGTGGGCCGTGTCGGCGGCTTGCCACTCCTGGGTGCTGCGGGCTTGGGCGACGGCGGGCGCCTGGATGGTGATGCTTTGCATGCGGGTCCTCGGTTCATCGGTATCGCGGGTTGGCCCGGCGGCCGGGTTCAGACATGGAGCAGCAAATGCTCGCGCTCCCAGGGCGAAACCACCTTCATGAACTCGGCGTGTTCGATCTCCTTCACCTCGGAGTAGACGGTGATGAAGGGTTTGCCCAGCACGTCGTGCAGGTCTTTTTCGTCGGCCAGCCAGCCCAGCGCTTCGCTCAGAGACTGGGGCAACTGGTATTCCGACAGGTAGGCGTCGCCCTTGCACTCGGCGGTGGGCTCGATGCGGTTCTTGATGCCCAGGTAGCCGCAGGCCAGGGTGGCCGCCAGCGCCACGTACGGGTTGGCGTCGGCGCCGATCACGCGGTTTTCGACCCGCCGCGCCTCGGGGGTGGCCACCGGCGAGCGGATGCCCACGGTGCGGTTGTCGGTGCCCCACTGGATGTTGATGGGCGCCGCGGTCGAGCGCGCCAGGCGCCGGTACGAGTTGACGTAGGGTGCGAACAGCGCCATCGCCGCCGGGGTGTACTTCTGCAAGCCGCCGATGTACCAGTAGAACTCCTTGCTCGGGGAGCCGTCGGGGTTGCTGAAGATGTTCTTGCCGGTTTCGGTGTTCAGCAGGCTTTGGTGCACGTGCATCGCGCTGCCGGGCTCGTTGTCCATCGGCTTGGCCATGAAGGTGGCGTACATCTCGTGGCGCAGCGCGGCTTCGCGGATGGTGCGCTTGAAGAAAAACACCTCGTCGGCCAGGCCGAGCGGCTGGTCGTGGAAGAAGTTGATCTCCATCTGGCCCGCGCCGACCTCGTGGATCAGCGTGTCCACGTTCAGCTCCATTTTTTCGCAGTAGTCGTAGATGTCTTCGAACAGCGGGTCGAACTCGTTGACCGCGTCGATCGAATAAGCCTGGCGCGAGGTCTCGGCGCGGCCGCTGCGCCCCTTGGGTGGTTTCAAAGGCGTGTTGGGATCGAGGTTGCGCTCGACCAGGTAGAACTCCAATTCGGGTGCCACGATCGGCGTCCAGCCTTCCTTGGCGTACAGGTCGCAGATGTTGCGCAGCACCGAGCGTGGCGCGAACGGGATCATCACGCCGTTGCGGTCGAAGCAATCGTGGATCACCTGCGCGGTCGGGTCGGTGGCCCAGGGCACGATGCGCACGGTGGACAGGTCCGGGCGCAGGTGCATGTCGCGGTCGGTGGCGTGGATCACGTCGTAGTACGGGCCCTCTTCGGGGAACTCGCCGGTCACGCCGATGGCGACGATGGCTTCGGGCAAGCGCATGCCGCGGTCCTCGGTGAATTTTTCGCGCGGCAGGATCTTGCCGCGCGCCACGCCGGTCAGGTCGGGCACGAGGCATTCGATCTCGGTCACGCGGCGTTCGTTGAACCACGTCTCCAAGTCGCTGAATGTGAAGTTGCTTTTGTCCACCATGGGGTCACCTGGGAAGTTCTGGGGGCGCCACTGTGGCGCCGGGCTGCGGCACTGGGGTTTGACGGAGGGGCAAACCTACTGGTCGGGCCGATCCGGTGGAGGGTCGAGCGAGCGCCGGTCGCGATACGCCTGGCAGGCGGCGCCGAAGGCCTTGAAAAGCTGGACCGACACGGGGTTGTCGGCCGCCCGCCATTCGGGGTGCCATTGCACGCACAGGTTGAAGGCTGCGGCGTCGGGCATCGTGAAGGCTTCGACCAGCCCGTCCGGCGCGCGGGCTTCAACGCGCAGGCCGTCGGCCAGCCGGTTCACGCCCTGGCCGTGAACCGAGTTCACGTCGATGCGCGCGGCGCCGACGATGCTGTGCAGCAGGCCGCCCGCGACCACGTCGACCGGGTGGGCGAGCGCGTACTGCAATTCAGCGGTGTCGGCATTGGGCGGGCGGTGATCGTGACGCCCCGGGACTTCCTGCACCGCCTGATACAGGCTGCCGCCCAGCGCCACATTGGCCTCCTGGAATCCGCGGCAAATGGCGAACAGCGGAATGCCACGCTCCAGCGCGCGCGGGATCAGTGGCAGGGTCCAGTCGTCGCGGTCCGGGTCGAGCGGCAAGGCGGGGTCGTGCA
Source organism: Methylibium sp. (assembly GCA_031415135.1). Taxonomy (GTDB): domain Bacteria; phylum Pseudomonadota; class Gammaproteobacteria; order Burkholderiales; family Burkholderiaceae_C; genus LGRD01. The sequence continues at coordinate 22,628 of JANORB010000178.1, read as the reverse complement.
CGTCTTCGCCGAAGTGCCGGGGGTGCACATTCGACGGCGAGCCGGTCAGCAAAATGCCGTCGGCGAGGGCGAGCGCGGCGTCCATTTCATCGGCTGCGAGCGAGGGCACGATCAGCGGCAAGCCGCCCGCCAGCCGCACCGCGTCGATGTACTTCTTGCCGGCGATATGAAACGGATGCAGGCCCACCGGCCGGTTGCACGACGGGATCAGGACCATGGGTTTGCCGAACCGGTTTGCAGTGCTCACAGCAGGTCTCTCAGTCGGTAATAGGCCATGCCGGCCACCAGCGCCGGCATGCGCAGCAACCGCCCACCGGGAAACGGGCGGTGGCGCAGCTGAGCGAACGTGTCGAAGCGTTCGGCGCTGCCGGCGATGGCCTCGGCCACCAGCTTGCCGGCCAGGCCGGTGAGGGCCAGGCCGTGGCCGGAAAATCCCTGCAGATAGTAGACGTTGCGATGTTCGTTCGATGCGCCCACCTTGGGCAGGCGGCCGAAGTCGGGCGCGCGGTTCATCGAGATGTCGACAAACCCGCCCCACGAAAACTCGATCGCGGTGTGCTTCAGCTGCGGAAAGGTGCGCGCCATGCGGCGCTGCATGCTGGCGGCCAGGTTGATCGGTGTGGCCGTGCTGTAGCTGACGCGCCCGCCGTACAGCAGGCGGTGGTCGGCGGTGGGGCGAAAGTAGTCCAGCACATGATTCGTGTCGCACACGGCCGAGCGCGACGGGATCAGCGACGCCGCCAGCGCCTCGTCCAGGACCTCGGACGCGACGATGTAGGTGCCGACCGGCATGATGCGCCGCTCGGCAAGCGGCGCCAGGCCCTGAAGGTAGACATTGCCGGCCAGCAGCACGTGCGATGCCCGCACGCTGCCCCGGGCCGTGCGCAGCCGCGCCGACGCGCCGGCCTGCATGGCCAGCACCGCCGAGTCCTCGAAAATTTGCACCCCCAGCTCGGCTGCGGCGCGCGCCAGGCCCAGGCAGTACTTCAGCGGGTGGAGGTGGCCGCCGGCGGGGTCGTGAATGCCGCTGTGAAAGCGCGGGCTGGCAATCCAGTCCTGCATCTCGTGTGGCGCGATCCAGCGTGTGCGGTAGCCGTAGTCGCGCTGCATGCGCTCGTTCCAGCGGCGCAGTTCTTCGGCCCGGCGCGCGTCGACCGCCAGGCTCATGTAGCCGGCCTGCCAGTCACAGGCGATGCCAAAGCGTTCGCGGCGCTGGCCGATCAGCGCGACCGCCTCGAGCGTCATGTCCCAGGTGAGCTTTGATGCCGTCAGGCCCAACTGGCCTTCGATGACCGACTGGTCGCAGGCCAGGCCGGCAATCACCTGGCCACCGTTGCGGCCCGAGGCGCCCCAGCCCACCTGCATGGCCTCCAGCAGCACGACGCTGTAACCACGGTCCGCCAGTTCGATCGCCGCCGACAGCCCCGCCAGACCGCCGCCCACCACCGCCACATCGCAGTCGAGGTTCGATTGCAGCGGAGCGAAGCTCCGATCACGTTGCGCGGTGGCGGCGTAATACGAGTTCTTCGTCAGTTGCTGGTCAATGCTGAGCAGGGACATGAGAGGTATGCGCTAGGCAGGCCTTTTGGATGGAGTCAAAAAAAACAGTGACCGGCGTTCAGGCCGCTTTCTTCAGCGCTTCGCGCAGGCTGCTGAAGATCTGGTCGAGGTGGTTGTTCTCGATGATCAACGGCGGCGACAGCGCGATCGTGTCGCCGGTGGTGCGCACCAGCACACCGCGTTCCCAGCAATCGAGGAACACGTCGAAAGCGCGCTTGCCCGGCTGGCCGGCGATCGGCGTCAGCTCGATCGCGCCCACCAGGCCGATGTTGCGAATGTCGATGACGTTCGGAAGCTCGCCCATCGAGTGCAGGCCTTCTTCAAACAGCGGGCCCATTTTCGCGGCGCGCGTCAGCAGGCCTTCCTCGGCATAGGTGTCGAGCGTGCCCAGCGCCGCGGCACAGGCCAGCGGGTGGGCCGAGTAGGTGTAGCCGTGGGGGAATTCGATCACGTGCTCGGGCCCGTTCATGAAGGCATCGTGGAGGTGCCCCTTGGCCAACACCGCGCCCATCGGCACACAGCCGTTGCTGATGCCCTTGGCGGTGGTCATCAGGTCGGGCGTGACACCGAAATGCAGCGCCGCGAACGGCGAGCCCAGCCGGCCAAAACCGGTGATCACTTCGTCGAAGATCAGCAGAATGCCGTGCTTGTCGCAAATCGCGCGCAGCCGGTCCAGGTAACCCTTGGGCGGGATCAGCACACCGGTGGAGCCGGCCATCGGCTCGACGATCACCGCCGCGATGGTCGACGCATCGTGCAGCGCGACCAGGCGCTCCAGGTCGTCCGCCAGTTCGGCGCCATGTTCGGGCTGGCCGCGCGTGAACGCGTTGCGCGCCGGGTCGTGGGTGTGGCGGATGTGGTCCACGCCGCCCAGCATCGGGCCGAAGCTCTTGCGGTTGCCGACCATGCCACCGACCGAAATGCCGCCGAAGTTGACACCGTGATAACCGCGCTCGCGCCCGATCAGCCGGGTGCGTGTGCCTTCACCGCGGGCGCGGTGGTAGGCGATCGCCATCTTCAACGCCGTGTCCACCGCTTCGGAGCCCGAGTTGGTGAAGAACACCTTGTTCAACCCGGCGGGGGCGATTTTGACCAGCCGCTCGGCCAGCTCGAAGGCCTTGGGGTGCGCCATGTTGAAGGGCGGGCAGAAGTCCATCTCGGCCGCCTGCGCGGCGATCGCCTGCACGATCTTCGGCCGCGCGTGGCCGGCGTTCACACACCACAGGCCGGCAATGCCGTCGAGAACCTGGCGGCCTTCCGGCGTCCAGTAGTGCATGCCCGCCGCCTTGGCCAGCATGCGCGGCGCTTGCTTGAACTGGCGGCTGGCGGTGAACGGCATCCAGAACGCGTCCATCGCGGGTGCCGGCGTGGCGCTGCCGGCCTTCAGTTCCGGGGCCGTGGCAGCCGGGGTTTTTGCGCTGGCGGCCGGCGCTGCGGCTTCGATGTCCTTGAGCATGAAAATTTCTCCTGAGGCGATCGCGTCGGCGCTCGCAGTGTGCGATCAAGCCGGTCTTCAGTCTAGGCAAACGGGGCTGCAATGTGCTTGCGCAATCGACCCGGGTTCACCCTCGGCCGCGCAATATCATTCCGTCACATGTCACTCTAGTCGAATCCGATGCGAAACGCCGCCACCGAAGTGAAATTGGATGCGATCGACCGGGCCATCCTGGTCGAGCTGCAAGGCCAGGGCCGGCTCTCGAACCTGGAGTTGGCCCAGCGCGTGCACTTGTCGCCATCGGCCTGCCTGCGACGCGTCAAGGCACTCGAAGACAGCGGCGTGATTGCCCAGTACGTGGCCCTGGTGAACCCGCGCGCGGTGGGCAAGCACGGCATCAGCTACACCATCATCAACCTCGAAAGCATGAACACGCCGCAGTTGCTGGCCTTCGAGCAGGCCGTGCGCGACCAACCCGAGGTGCTGGATTGCTTTTACGTCGCGGGCTCCAACGACTACCTGATCCGCTTCGCCTACCGCGACGCCGAAGACCTGGAGCGTTTTCATGCCGAGGTGCTGATGCGCCTGCCCAACGTGGCGCGCACGAACTCGCTGCTGGTGCTGCGCACCGTCAAGAAAACCACCGCGCTGCCGGTTTGACGCGCCATGTTCATCGTCCACAACCCGGCCCACCACCTGCACCGCGGCCGCCACGAGATGTACCGTGGCCGGCTGGTGCCCTGCCACGAAGTGCCTGACCGGCAGGAGCATGTGATGGCCGAGTTGACGCGCCGCGCCATGGGGCCGTCGTCGAGCCCGCCGGAGCCGGCCGACCTGGACGCCGCGCTGGCGCAAATCCACACGCCGCGCTATCTTGATTTCATCTCCACGGCATGGCAGGAGTGGCTGGCGCTGGACCCGGCGCATGCCGAACTCGACGCGCTGCCGTCGGTGTGGCCGGGCCGCGCCTTTCGCACCGATGTGCTGCCGCACAGCTTCGCGGCGCGCATGGGCCTGTTTTCGTTCGACGCCGGAACGCCGCTCACCGCCGGTGCCTGGGCCGCCGCCCGGGCCGGCGCGGCGTGTGCCGTGGTCGCGGCGCGCCAGGTGGCAAGCGCCACGACCGCGCCGCAACGCAGTGCCTTCGTGCTGACGCGCCCGCCCGGCCACCACGCCGGGCCGGACTTTTTCGGCGGCTACTGCTTTCTGAACAACGCGGCGCTCGCGGCGCAATCGCTGATCGAGGCGGGTGCGCGGCGGGTCGCTGTGCTGGACGTCGACTACCACCACGGCAACGGCACCCAGAGCATCTTCTACGAGCGCGCCGACGTGCTCACGCTGTCGATCCACGGCGATCCGCTGACCGAGTACCCGTTTTTCCTCGGCCATGCCGACGAGCGCGGCGCCGGCGCCGGGTCGGGCTTCAACCTGAACCTGCCGCTGCCGCGCGGCGCCGGGTTTGCGGCCTGGCGGGCAGCGCTGCACCAGGCGACCGAGGCGGTCCGGTCCTTCGGCGCGCAGGCGCTGGTCGTGGCGCTCGGTGTCGACACCTTCGAAGGCGACCCGATCTCCGGCTTCACGCTGAAGAGCGGCGACTACCTGCAACTCGGCCGCGACCTCGCGGCGCTGGCCTTGCCCACGGTCATCGTGTTCGAAGGAGGCTACGCCGTGGCCGAGGTGGGCGTGAACGTGGCGAACGTGCTCAAGGCGTTCGGCGCCTGACGCGTGGGGGTCCAGCCCGGGCCGGCCCGTGGTTGTGCCAACCCGGAACACCCGGCCTGCGCCCGCCCGGCGGCGGCGCGTTGAGCGCCACCCGGCCCGGCTCGCGCCTCAGGGCCATTCCCCGGTTGACGCCGCGCGACGCGCCCAACCATCATGTGTTGGTCTGCAGCCGATCCCGGCTGCGCCCCGGAGCACAACCACCCATGGATCGACAAGACGGGCTGCTGGCCGATTGGCATCGGCGTGCCGGCGACCTTCAGGCCCATGTCGCCACGGCGGTGGTCGGCCAGGCGCGCACCATCCGGCTGGTCACGGTGGCCGTGTTCGCGCGCGGCCATGTGCTGCTGCAGGGCGACGTGGGCGTGGGCAAGACCACGCTGCTGCGCGCTTTTGCGCGGCTGATCGGCGGTGCGTTCGCGCGCGCCGAGGGCACCATCGACCTGATGCCCAACGACCTGATCTACCACACCCACATCGGCGCCGACGGCCGCCCGGCCATCGACCCCGGCCCGTTGACGCAACACGGCCCCGACCTGGCGATCTTCTTCTTCAACGAGATCAACCGCGCCCGCCCGCAGGTGCACGCGCTGTTGTTGCGCGTGATGGCCGAGCGCAGCCTGACCGCGTTCAACCGCGACATGCTGCTGCCGCACCTGCTGGTGTTTGCCGACCGCAACCGGGTCGAGCGCGAAGAGACGTTCGAGATCTCTTCGGCGGCGCGCGACCGCTTCATGATGGAGGTCACGATCGAGACACCGACTGTCGATGCGGACCGGCGTGCGCTGATCTTCGATCCGCGCTTTCACGACACCGACGCGTTGATCGCCCAGTTGCCGCCGGCGATCCTGCCGTTCGCCGAACTGGGTGCGGTGGCCGCGTCGATCCAGAAGAACATCCAGGCCGCGCCCGCATTGCAGGACTACGCGCTGAACTTGTGGCGCGCCACGGTGGCGCCGGCGCAATTCGGCGTGCGGCTGGACGGGGTGGACATGGCGGTTGCGAGCGCCGACGAGGTCTTGCTCGCCGGCGCCAGCCCGCGCGGCATGAGCCTGTTGCTGCGCGCGGCACGCGTCGGCGCCTGGCTTCAGGGGCGCAGCCATGTCACGCCGGAAGACCTGCGCGAGGTGTTCTTCGAGACCATTGCCCACCGGCTCTGCCTGCAGCCGGTGTACGAAATGCGGCGGCCCGAAATCGTGACGGCGTTGATGCGCAGCGTGCTCGAACGGGTCGCGGCGCCTTGAATTTTCGAAGCCGGCCTTGAAAGAATTTTCCTATCGCATCGCGCACCCGGCGCTGGGCCACTTTCCAGGCCACCACCGCAGCCGCGCCGGCAACAGCGGGCACGAGTTTCGCAGCCATGTGCCGCTGCACGACGCCCCCGACGCACGCCGCCTCGACTTGCATGCCAGCCTGCGCGACCCGATGGGCCAGTGGCTGGCGCGGGTGGCCTCCGAACGCAAGGCCGTACCGGTCTACGCGGTGGCCGATCTGTCGGCCTCGATGGGTTTTGTCGGCGCGCGGCGCAAGCTCGATGTGCTGGCCGACTTCACGCAGAGCCTGGCCTGGTCGGCCTGGCGCACCGGCGACGCGTTCGGCTTCGTCGGTTGCGACGAGGCGGTGCGCACCGACTGGCTGCAGCCGCTGATGCGCACACGGGGCGCCGGCCACGCGCTGGCGCAGCGCCTGCGCACGTTCGAGCCGACCGGGCGCCACGCCATGGGCTTGTGCAGCGCGCACCGCTGGCTGCGTGGCCAGCGTGCCATGGTGTTCGTGCTGTCCGATTTTCACTTGCCGCTGGCGCAGATCGAGGCGCTGCTGGCGTCGCTGGCCCATCACGAGCGGGTGCCGGTGCTGCTGTGGGACCGCGCCGAATTCGAGCCGCCAGCGCGCAGCGGCGGGCGCCTGGCCCTGCTCGAAGATGCCGAGACCGGCCAGCGCCGCCTGCTGTGGCTGCGCCGCGGCGTGCGCGAGCGCTGGCAGCAGCACGTGGCGCAACGCCGCGAGGCGCTGGCGGCGCTGTTCCGCAGCCACCGGCTGCGGCCGCTGGTGCTGATGGACGGGTTCGACGCCGATGCGGTCAGCGCGCATTTCCATGCGTGATCGGAGCGGGCTCCGGCGCCCGGCGCAGATGACGCTGATGGCGTTGCTGGCGTTGCTGGCGTTGCTGGTGCCCGCCCTGCCGCCGGTGCGCGCCGCCGACACCGAGCTGCTGCCGTTGCAGGTTCGCACCATCGAGCCGCGCGCTTTTGGCCACCGGGTCGGTGACGTGGTCGAACGCGAGATCGTCATCGACATTCCGGGCCGGCTCACGCTGGTCGAAGACTCGCTGCCCTCGGTCGGCCCGCAAGGCCCGGTGCTGGAGCTGCGCTCGCTGGCGCGCAAGACGCAGGCCACCGCGACCGGCCAGCGCCTGCGCCTGTTGCTGCGCTACCAGGTGTTTGCCGCGCCGGTGGCGGTGCGCAGCTACGAATTGCCCAAGCTGCAGTTGCGTTTTGACGGCCTGCCGCGGGCCGAAGAGTTGCGCATCGAGACCTGGCCTCTGGTGATGGCGGCGCTGGCGGAGGAACAAGCCTCGTCGCGCCACGGCCTGGGCGAGTTGCGGCCCGACATCGGGCCGCCGCTGCGCGACGCGGGTGTCGAGCGTGGTGTGCTGTGGGCCTGCGCCACGCTGGCTGCGCTGCTGCTGGCCTACCTGGCTCTTGTCTACCTGGGCCTGCCGTGGCGCGGCCGCCGGCAGCGCCCGTTCACGCGGGCTTTCAGGGCCGTGCAAGCGCTTGGCGAGGGCGACTGGCGCGCCGCGTGCCGGGCCCTGCACGCGGCGTTCAACCAGACGGCGGGGCGCACGGTGTTCGTCGAATCGGTCGACGGTTTCATTGCGCAGGCGCCCCGGTTTGGCGCGCTGCACGACGACATTCGGCGCTTTTTCATGGGCTCGCAAACGGCGTTTTTCACCGATGCGCCGGCGTCCGAGGCGCCGCCGCGCGACTGGCTGCTGGCCTTTGCGCGCGCCTGCCGCGATGCCGAGCGCGGCACCGGCCGATCGCCGCCATGACGCTGCCCTTCGATCCGACGGCGCTGCCGCTCACCTGGCCCTGGCTGCTGTGGGCCTTGCCGCTGGCGCTGTTGCCGCTGTGGCGGCGCGCGCCCGTGGCGCTGCGGCACTCGAACCTGGCGCTGTTGCCGGTCGATCGGCTGTCGCGCGGTGTCGACATCCTGCTGCGTGCCCTGGCCGTGCTCGCCGTCGTTGCCACGTTGCTGGGCATGGCCGGTTTGTACCGCCCGGCGTTCGAGGTCGAGCGGGTCGGGCAGGGAGCCGAGATCGCGCTGCTGGTCGATCGCAGCCTCAGCATGGACCAGCCGTTCATCACCCCCGAGGCGCTCAAGCTGCCCCAGGGCGGCGACATCCAGGGCTTCATTCGCAACATCCACAAAGACCGCCCGTCCAAGCAGCAGACGGCGCGGCGCCTGCTCGCTGAATTTGCGGCGCAGCGCAAGAACGACCGGTTTGCGATGCTGGTGTTCAGTAGCTTGCCGATTCAAGTGCTCGACTTCACCGGCAAACAAGCCGCCGTGCAGGCCGCCATCCGGGCCGGAGAAATCGGCCGCGGCCTGGCTGAAACCGACATCGGGCTGGCGATGCTGGCGGGCATTCAAACCTTCCGCGACCGGCCCTACAGCGGCTCGCGCATCCTGATGCTGGTGTCCGATGGGGGCGACAAGCTCGATGTCGAAACGCGCGCGCAAATCGCCCAGCAGATGCGCGAGTTGCGCGTCACCTTGTACTGGCTCTACATCCGCTCGCTGCGCAGCCCCGGCCTGGCCGACGCGCCCGAGGGCGACAGCAAGAATGCCGACACCGCGCCCGAATACTTCCTGCACCAATTCTTCAAGAGCATGGGCGCGCCGTACCGGGTTTATGAAGCCGAAAGCCCCGAGGCCCTGCAACGCGCGATGGCCGATGTGAGCCGGCTGGAAACCCTGCCCATCACCTACCTCGACACGATTCCGAAGCGCGACCTGTCGCCCTGGTGTTACGGCGCGGCGCTGGCGCTCGTGCTGTTGCTGCTGGGGGCCAGGCTGCTGGAGCTGCGCGCATGGCGCTGAACCCCGAGCGCTGGAGCACGCCGCGCCGCACGCGGGCGGCGTGGTGGGCGTTGGCGCTGGTGGCGGTGGTGGCTGCGGCGGCCGCGGGCTCGTGGGCGCTCAAGGCGCGCGACAACCGGGTGATCGAGGCCGCCCAGGCGATGGCCCGTGCCGATGATTCCGAATTCCACAGCGTGACGCCGGCCTTGCTGTTCGCGCAGGCGCACGAGCTGGCGGTTGCTGAAAATCTCGAGCCTGCGCTGGTGCGCTACCGGGCGCTGTACAGCCACCCGCGCTTCGGCCCGCTGGCGCGCTACAACAGCGGCAACCTGCTGATGCGCCAGGCTTTGTCGCTGCGCGAAGCCGCAACCGACAGCGGAGTCGGAACGGAGAGCGCCGGCCAGGCGCTGCCCTTGATCGAGCTGGCCAAACAGAGCTACCGCGAGGTGCTGCGCGCCGACCCCGGCCAGTGGGACGCGCGCTACAACTTCGAGCGGGCCCAGCGCGCCCAGCCCGACCCTGACGAGATGGACGCGCCCATCGGCGAGCCGCGCGCCCAGTCCGAGCGCTCGCCCACCACCACGCGCGGTGTCGGCGGTGGCTTGCCATGAGCACGCCGGGCCGCCATGGGCCACGAAGGGGCCCCGCCGGGGCCAGGGGCGACTACCGCAGTGCGCAGCACGAAGGTGCTCCCATGACCTGGCGCGCTCACACCGAAACGATCGCGCTGGTGCTGGCGGCGCTGGCATTGGCGCTGACCTTTGCGCGCCCGACCGCCCGCCTGCAACTGCCGCAGGTCGAGGCGGTGGTCGTGTTCGACATCACCCAGAGCATGAACGTGGCCGATCAAACGCTGGCCGGCAAGCCGGTGTCGCGGCTGGCCTTCGCCAAGGCCGAGGTGGAGCGGCTGTTGCCGCTGCTGCCGTGCGGCTCCCGCCTGGGCTGGGGCATCTTCACCGACTACCGCAGCTTTTTGCTGACCGAGCCGATCGAGGTGTGCGAACACCCGCGCGAGCTGCTCACCGAACTCAGGCGCATCGACGGCGGAATGGCCTGGGCCGGCAACAGCGAAGTGGCCAAGGGCGTGAACAGTGGCATGCAACTGGCCCATGCGCTGCAGGGCGCGCCGGCGCTGGTCTTCATCAGCGACGGCCACGAGGCGCCGCCGATCAGCCCGAACTACCGCCCCGCGTTCAGCCTGGCGCGCGGCAAGGTGCGCGGCCTGCTGGTCGGGGTGGGCGGCGCCACGCCGCTGCCGATTCCCAAGCTCGACCCGTCGGGCCGCTCGCTGGGGGTGTGGGAGGCCCGCGACGTGTTGCAGGTCGACCCGCGCACGCTCGGCCGCGCCGGCAATCGCGAGGCCATGGTCGACAGCGCCGACCTGGCGCCCGGCCCCCAGGTCGGCGCCACACCGGGGACCGAGCACCTGTCGTCATTGCGCGAGGGCTATCTGCAACTGCTGGGCGCCGAGGCCGGGCTGGCGTACCAGCACCTGACCGATGCCGAGTCGCTCTACGCCGCGCTGGGCGACGCGCGCCTGTCGCGCACCATCGAATCGACCACCGACCTGCGCCCCGCGCTGGCAGGCGTCGCGCTGCTGGCGCTGCTGTTGCCGGCGCTGGGGTCGGCGCTGTCTTCGGCCATGCGGCGGCGGCGTCAGCCAGCGCCCGAGCGGGCCGCGGCGACGCGGCCGCACAGATAAGTCCACACGAAGTTGGCCGCGGCGTTGCTGGTCAACTCGGCATGGTCGTAGGCCGGCGCCACTTCAACGCAGTCCATGCCCACGAACGGCAGATCGGCCAGCTCCTCGAGCACGCTGAGCACCTGGTTGCTGCTCATGCCACCGGGCTCGGGGGTGCCGGTGCCGGGCGCGAAGGCCGGGTCCAGGCAGTCGATGTCCAGGCTCAGGTAGACCGGCGGGTTGCCATGCGCGTCCAGCCGTTGGCGGATGGCGCCCAGCACCGGCGCCAGTTGCGCCGGGCTCTCCAGCCCGCGCAGCGCGCGCGCGCTGAAGATCTGGCCGCCTTGGTCGCGCACATGCTCGCGCGCCTCGCGCACCGCTGACGAGCGAATGCCCAATTGCGTAAAACACTCGCGCAGCACCAGCCCTTCGCGCATCGCTTCATAAACCCAGGTGCCGTGGCCGCTGGGTTCACCAAAATGGTTCTGCCAGGTGTCGCAATGCGCGTCGAAGTGGATCACCGCCAGCGGCCGGCCCAGCCAGGCCCGGTAGGCGCGCAGCAAGGGCAGGGTGATCGAGTGGTCGCCGCCGAGCCAGGCCATGTGATGCCGGCGAATCAGGCCGGCCGCCAGCGGCAGCATCACCGCGCGCATGGCCTCCAGGCTGGTGTTGGGCAGCACCAGGTCGCCGGCGTCGCCGAGCACGCCGATCGGGCTGGTGTCGAAGTGCGGATGGGTCGCATCGCACAGCATGTGGCTCGCATCGCGAATCGCGCGCGGCCCGAAGCGCGCCCCGGGCCGGTTGGTGACCGAGCCGTCCCAGGCCACACCGGCCACCGCGAACGGCGTGGCGGCGCTGGCGGCGGGGACTTTCAGGAAGGCGTTGTTGGAGAGGAATGCGAAGCTGCTCACGGGCGCGGATCAAAGGTCACAACGGCGCCGATGATACGGGCGCCCGTTGCGCTACCGGCATGCTGATGATGAACAGCCCTGCGCGGTCGGCGCGGGCGAAATCTGGGCACACTGTGGCCATGCCCGCCGCGCCCGCCCTGCCCGTGATTGCGCTCACCCAGGTCGACAAGCGCTTTGCCAGCGGGCTGCTGGCGCTGCGCCAGGTGTCACTGTCGGTGGCGGCGGGCGAGTTCGTGGCGCTGCTCGGCCCGTCGGGTTGCGGCAAGAGCACCGTGCTGCGGCTGGCGGCCGGGCTGGAGGCGCCCAGCGCCGGCCGGGTCGACGCGCCCGCGCTGCGCAGCGCTGATGCCGCGCAAACCGCGTTTGTGTTCCAGGAGCCCACGCTGATGCCCTGGGCCAGCGTGTTCGACAACGTCTGGCTGCCGCTGCGGCTGGCGGGGCTGGCGCGTGCGCAGGCCGAGCCGCAAGTGCGTTCGGTGCTGGCGGCGGTCGGGCTGGGCGAGTTTGCCGGCGCATTTCCGGCCGAGTTGTCGGGTGGCATGAAGATGCGCGCATCGATCGCCCGCGCCTTGGTGACCCGGCCCGAGCTGCTGTTGATGGACGAGCCGTTCGCGGCGCTGGACGAGATCACCCGGCAACGGCTGAACGCCGATCTGCTGCAGTGGTGGGCGGCGCAGAAACTGTCCGCGCTGGTCGTCACGCACAGTGTGTTCGAGGCGGTTTTCCTGAGCCAGCGGGTGCTCGTGATGGGCGCGCGGCCGGGCCGTGTGATCACCGATCTGGTGATCGACGAACCGTACCCGCGCCAGGCCGAATTCCGCACCTCGCAGCGTTATGCCGCCGCGTGCCGCGCGTTGTCGCTGGCGCTCGAATCGGCCAGTGAGGGCGTGCCGTGAGCGGATCCGGCGGGCAAGGGCGGGGGCCCTGGCTGCGGTGGTTGACGCCGGCGCTGACGCTGCTGGCCTTGCTGGGCGCCTGGGAGGCGCTGGTGCGGCTGGCGCAGATCCCGCACTACACGCTGCCCGCGCCGTCGCTGGTGGCGCACACGCTGTGGCTCAATTTCCACTCGCTCGCGCCGAGTTGGTGGTTCACGCTGAAGATCACCTTTGGCGCGCTGGCCCTGGCGTGCGCCGGCGGCGTGTTGATCGCCGCAGTGTTCGCGCTTTCACGGCCGCTCGAAGCGGCGCTGTTCCCGGTCGCGGTGGTGCTGCAGGTGACGCCGATCGTGGCGATCGCGCCGCTGATCCTGATCTATGTCGAGAGCACCACCGCGGCCTTGTTGCTGTGCGCCTGGATCGTGGCGTTCTTTCCGATTTTGTCCAACACCGTCATCGGCCTGCGCGCAGCCGAACCGAACCTGCGCGACCTGTTCCGCCTGTACCGGGCCACGCCGACGCAGCGCTTGCGGCTGTTGCTGGTGCCTTCGGCCTTGCCCTACTTCGTGGCCGGGCTGAAAATCTCTGGTGGCCTGAGCCTGATCGGCGCCGTGACGGCCGAAATGGTGGCCGGGGCGGCCGGGCGCGAGACCGGCCTCGCCTCGCGCATCCTGGAGGCGAGCTTTCGCACCGAAACGCCGAAGATGTTCGCCGCGCTGGCCTTGCTGGTGGCCACGGGCGTGATGATCTTCGGTTTGTTCAACGCGCTGTCACGCGTCTTGCTTGGGCGCTGGCATGCGACCGAGTCACCGGCCACGAAATGATGCTTGCTTTGAAAGGAAATCTGATGCGAATCACCCAGGGTCTGGCGCTGCTGCTGGCCGGGCTGGCCTTCGGCGCCACCGTCCAGGCGCAAGACAAGGTCACCTTCGCCACCAACTGGAAAGCGCAGGCTGCGCACGGCGGCTTCTACCAGGCGGTGGCCGACGGCACCTACAAGAAGTACGGCCTGGACGTGACGATCCAGCAGGGCGGCCCGCAGGTCAACAATCGGCCGCTGCTGCCGGCCGGCCGGATCGACTTCCTGATGACCGGCAACCTGCTGCACAACTTCGACAACGTCAAGAACGGCGTGCCCACGGTGGTGGTGGCGGCGATGTTCCAGAAAGACCCGCAGGCGCTGATCGCCCACCCGGGCAAGGGTTACGAGAAGTTCGAGGCGTTGAAAAACGCGCCGCTCGCGCTGATCGCCAAGGACGGCCAGTTCAGTTGGTGGCAGTGGCTCAAGGTGAGCCACGGCTTCAAGGACGAGGCGCTCAAACCCTACAACTACAACCTCGGGCCGTTCCTGGCCAACCCGCTGTCCATTCAGCAGGGTTACTCGGTGGCCGAACCGATCTACGTGGAAAAGCAGGGCAAGTTCAAGCCGGTCGTGCACCTGCTGGCCGATCACGGGTTCTCGACCTACTCGACCGTGATCGAGGCGCGCACCGAAACCGTCAAGGCCAGGCCCGACCTGGTGCAGCGTTTTGTTGACGCCTCGGCGCTGGGCTGGACGAACTACCTTTACGGCGACCGCAAGGCTGCGGCGGCCCTGATGATCAAGGACAACCCCGAGATGACCGAAGCGGAGATGGAAGCCTCGGTGGCGTTGATGAAGCAGCAAGGCATCGTCGACTCGGGCGAGGCGCTGCAGGGCGGCATCGGCGCGATGAGCCAGGCGCGCATCCAGGACTTCCACGCCAAGATGGTCAAGGCCGGGCTGTACAAGTCCGGTGAGGTCGACCTGTCGAAAGTGGCCACCTTCCAGTTCGTCAACAAGAAGGTCGGCATGGACGTGAAGGCCAAGCTGGGCGGCAAGTAGCGCGCCGACGCTAGAAGCCCACCTCGTAGCGGTAACCCTTGAACCTGAGCACCGCGGCCTTGAGCTTGATCTGCTCGAGCACCAGGCCAGGGGCCAGTTCGTCGTTCTCGTGGAACAACTGGCCGTTGATGATCAGTAGCCGGGCCGACGGCGTCTTGGAATAGATCGAGCCGCCGATCGGCAGCGGCGGCAACTCGCGCCGCACCTCCTCGGGCAGTTCATTCAGCGCGAGGATGCGGCCGCCGGCGTTGGCATCGGCGGGAATCGCCCCACCCTTGGGCGCGCTGCCGGCAGTGCCTGACGCCACCGCTGCCGGCGCGCTCGGCACCGCCTTGCGGGCAGCGACCGGCGCTGGTTTGCGCTCTGCAGCTGCGGGCGCCGCGCTCGCCAGCCGAGGCGGCGCCGGTGGGGGCGCCACCGCCGGAGCCGGGGCCGGGGCAACGGCTGTAGCGGGCGGCACCACGGGGACTGCGGGGGCTGAGGGGACTGCGGGGACCGCGGGCACTGCGGGCGCGACCGTGGTCTGTGCGGCCGGAGCGGCGGTCGGCAGGCTCGGCAGGTTGGGCGCCGCGGGCGCCGCGTCACGTTCGAGCACCAGCCAGGCCACCACGGCCAGCAGCGCGACGAATGCGGCGCCGATGAGCCACGGCCGCCAGACCACCCAGTTGGAGGCCGGCGCGTCGTCGGATGCGACGGCCACCGGTTGGGCATGAATGCCCGGCACCGCGCCACGCTCGCGTTCCGAGTCGGCCTTTCTGAGCGCGTCGAGAATGTAGGACATCGCTCTATTCCTCGGTTTGCAGGCGCGGCTCGTCGAGGCCGGTCGCGCGACTGAGCAGCATGATGGTTTCAGGCCCGGCCAGGCCGTCGGGCTTGAGTTCCTGCGCAAACTGGAACGCGTAGACCTTGGCCTTCAGCGCCGCGTCGAAGCGCGGCTTCTCGGCGGGCGGCGGCCCGCCCTGCGCCTTGGCCAACCGGGTGGCGAGCCAGTCCACCGCCGGGCCGGCCTGGCCTTCCACGAGCCGGCTGCGGTAGCCCGGCGGCACGCGCCAGAACGTGGCGAAGTCGCCGCGCCACAGGCGCGCCAGCGACACCAGCGAGACGGTCTGCGCCACACCGCCGGCGCGCAGAACAGCACCCTGCGGGGTCAGGCCGGTGAGAACGGCGTAGGCGACCTTGTCGTTGTCGTCGTGCAGCGTCAGGATTGCCGGCCGCCCCAACTTGCGCACCAGCGCCAGCCCGCTGTTGCCTCTGAAACACTGCACGTTGGCGCGCAACGCGGCCTGGCACGGGTCACCGTCGGCCAGCGACAGGTTCCATGCCGGCGCCAGTTCGCGCCAGGCCTCGGTCTCGCTGCGCAGCAACGAACCGAACTGGGCGTTCAGGTCAGCGGCCGTCTCCAGCGCGGGCGGGGCGGCGCTCGCCGCTGCGCCCGACGCGGGTGTCGACGTGGGTGCCGACGCGGGTGTCGACGCCGCACGAGCCGGCTGCAACACGGCGGCGCCGGAAGCCCCCGCCGTCGCCGCGGATGCCTTGGACGGCGCGGCCCCGAGCACCGAGGTGGCGACCTGTGGCTCGCGCTCGAGCGGCAACACCACGATGCCGAGCAACACTGCGCCGGCCAGGCCACCCATAGCCCAGACCGACTGGCGCCGCCAACCGGCGAGCGAGCCGGCCGACCCATCGGCCTTGAAAAAAACTTCCTTGGCGGCCTTCTCGACGGTGGCGCGGTCGACGCGCGCCTTGTCGCCCGAGTAAGCCCCCAGCAGGGCCCGGTCGCACAGCAGGTTGATGCGGCGCGGCACGCCGCGCGACAGCCGGTGGATGGCCTGGCGCGCCTCGCGATCGAACGGGATGGCGCCTTTCATCCCCGCCACCGCCAGCCGGTGCTTGACGTATTGGGAGGTCTCGGTTTCCGACAGCGCTTCGAGGTGGAAGCGCGCGGCCACCCGTTGCGCCAGTTGCTCGAGGTCCGGCCGGGCCAGCATGTCGCGCAATTCCGGCTGGCCGATCAGGATGATCTGCAGCAGCTTGCGCTCGTTGGTCTCCAGGTTGGTCAACAGGCGCAGTTGCTCCAGTACATCGGCCGACAGGTTTTGCGCCTCGTCGATGATGAGCACGTTGTTCTGCCCGACCGCGTGGGTCTTCAGCAAGAATTCGTTCAGCGGGTCGAGATAGTCCTTGACCGTGGCGCCTCCCGGGCCCTCGTGCGCGTACGGAATCCGGAACTCGTCGCAGACCGACTTGAGCAACTCGTTGACCGTGAGCTTGGGGTTGAAGATGTAGGCGACGTTGCAGCGTTTGGGGATCTGCTCCAGGAAACAGCGGCACACCGTGGTCTTGCCGGCACCGATTTCGCCGGTCAGCAGCACAAAGCCACCGCCGCCGTCCAGGCCGTAGAGCAAATGCGCCAGGGCCTCGCGGTGCCGCTCGCTCATGAACAGAAAGCGCGGGTCGGGGGCGATCGAGAAGGGCTCGCGCTTGAGGCCGAAGAAGCGGGCGTACATGGCCGCTAGGATACTTGGCCGGTGCGCGCGTCGGTTCACACGGCCCCAGGCCCGCGCCTCGTGGGACAAGACTCACGCTTGCCGACCCGGCCCGGTAATGGTATTCTGTATACAGAGATCAAACCCGCTCCATGCCCGCCCAGCTCGTCAAGCTCCAGTCCAGCCCCGACCTCGTCGACCAGGTCTATCGCGCGCTGCTCGATGCGATCAGCGACGGCTCGCTGCCCCCCGGTGCCCGCATCACGCAGGAAGACCTGGCCGAGCAGCTTGCGGTGTCGCGCCAGCCGGTGCTGCAGGCCTTGCGCCTGCTCAGGCGCGACGGGCTGGTGCTCGACGCGCCCGGCCGCGGCGTGTTGGTGGCCCCGCTGGACCCGGAGTGGATCGTCAAGGTCTACCAGGTGCGCGGGGCGCTCGATGCACTGGCGGCGCGTTTGGCGGCGCAGCAGCGCCACCGGCTCGACCCCAGGCTGATCGAGCAGGGCCGCAAGGCCTCGCGCGGCCGCAACATCAAGGCCATGATCGAAGCCGACATGGCGTTTCACACCGCCATCTATGCCGCGTCCGGCAACCCGTTGATCGGCCAAAGCGCCCACCTGCACTGGGTCCATTTGCGCCGGGTGATGGGCGCGGTGCTGCAGGCCAGCGGCCAACGCCAGGCCGTGTGGGACGAGCATGAGTGCATTGCCCGGGCGATTGCCGCGGGCGATTGTGAATTGGCGGTTCGCCTGATCGACCAGCACAGTCTGCAGGCCGGCCAAACGCTGGCCGCGCGTCTTTCGAGCGTCTTGAAACTTGTCCCAGGAGAGACACCATGAAACTGAGCCCGACCCAGATCGAACAGTTCGACCGCGAGGGTTATCTATTTTTTCCCAGCCTGTTCACGCCGGAAGAGACGAGAACCCTGAACGACGCGGTGCCCGAGCTGTACAGCCGCCGCGAGGCCTACAACGTGCGCGAAAAGGGCAAGGACGCGGTGCGCACCAACTTTGCCGCCCACCTGTACAGCGAGCCCTTCGCCAAGCTGGCGCGCCACCCGCGCATGATCGAGCCGGTGGAAGCGCTGCTCGGTGAAAAGCTGTACATGCACCAGTTCAAGATCAACGGCAAGATGGCCTTTGAAGGCGACGTGTGGCAGTGGCACCAGGATTACGGCACCTGGCTCAACGACGACCTGATGCCCACCGAGCGGGCCATGAACGTGGCGATCTTCCTGGACGATGTGAACGAGTACAACGGCCCGCTGATGTTCATTCCGGGCAGCCACAAAAAGGGCGTCGTCGACGCCAGGCATGACCTCACGACCACCAGCTACCCGCTCTGGACGGTGGACCACGACCTGATCCGCCAACTGGTCGACCGTGCCGGTGGCAAGGACGGCGGCATCGTCTCGCCCAAAGGGCCGGCGGGGTCGATGATCCTGTTCCACAGTTGCCTGGTGCATGCCTCCAGCAGCAACCTGTCGCCGTTCAACCGGGTCAGCGTGTACCTCAGCCTGTGTGCGGTCAGCAACCACATCCGGCGCCACAAGCGGCCGGAGTTCATCGCGCACCGCGACTTCAGGCCGATCGAATGCCTGCCCGACGACTGCCTGCTGAAGGACTACCCGGTCGACCTGCCTTGGAAGAACGGCCTGCCCGCCAGCGCGTTGCAGACTTCGCTCGAAGCACTCGAAGTCACCGCCTGAAGGACGCTGCCATGAGCCTGCACACCCAACTCCAGCAACGCGCCGCCGACAAGAAGCCGATCCGTATCGGCCTGATCGGCGCCGGCAAGTTTGGCTCGATGTACCTGGCGCAGGTGCCGCGCACGCCGGGTGTGCACCTGGTGGGCATCGCCGACCTGGCGCCGGACGCGGCCCGAACCAACCTGGCGCGGGTCGGCTGGGAGGCCGGGCGCTGCAACGCAGTGTCGCTCGACGCCGCCGTGAAGACCGGTGCCACGCACATCGGTGACGACTGGCAGGCGCTGGTCGCCCACCCGGCCATCGACATCATCGTCGAATGCACCGGCCACCCGGTGGCTGCGGTGGAACACTGCCTGCGGGCCTTTGCCAACGGCAAGCACGTGGTCAACGTGACCGTCGAAGCCGACGCGTTTTGCGGCCCGCTGCTGGCCCGCAAAGCGGCCCAGGCTGGCGTGATTTACTCGTTGGCGTTTGGCGACCAGCCGGCGCTGATCTGCGACCTGGTCGACTGGGCGCGCACCTGCGGCTTCCCGGTGGTGGCGGCCGGCCGGGGCCACAAGTGGCTGCCGCATTTCAGCGAATCGACGCCCGAGACGGTGTGGGGCCACTACGGCCTGACGCCCGAGCAGGCCGCCCGCGGCGGCCTGAACCCGAAGATGTTCAACAGCTTTCTCGACGGCTCCAAGCCATCGATCGAGAGCACCGCGGTGGCCAACGCCACCGGCCTGACCGTGCCGAGCAACGGCTTGCTGTACCCGCCGGCCAGCGTCGAAGACATCCCGTTCGTCACGCGCCCGATTGCGGAGGGCGGGGTGCTGGAGCGCAAGGGCATGGTCGAGGTGATCTCGTCGCTGGAAACCAATGGCCGCAAAATTCCGTACGACATCCGCATGGGCGTGTGGGTCACGGTCGAGGCCGAGACCGACTACATCAAGAATTGCTTCGAGGAATACAACGCCCACACCGACCCGAGCGGGCGCTATTTCACGCTGTACAAGCGCTGGCACCTGATCGGGCTGGAGGTGGGCGTGTCGGTGGCCAGCGTGGCGCTGCGCGGCGAACCCACCGGCGTGGCCCATTGCTGGAACGCCGACGTGGTGGCCACCGCCAAGCGCGACCTGCGGCCCGGCGAGATGCTCGACGGCGAGGGCGGCTACACCGTGTGGGGCAAGCTGCTGCCGGCGGACACCTCGATGCGGATGGGCGGCCTGCCGCTGGGCCTGGCGCACAACGTCAAGCTCACGCGCGCGGTGAAAAAAGGCCAGAGCCTCAGCTGGGCCGATGTGGCGATGGACACGTCAACCTCGGCCTACCAGACCCGGCGTGAAATGGAAGCGATGTTCGCTCCGCCGCTGCTCAGGACGGCCTGAGCGCCCGCAGCGGGCGTCGCTGGATGGCGCGCCCCTGGTTCACGACGGCTGGAGCCCGGCCGCTGCCTTCCCTACAACGAGGGATGCACTTTTTCGCGGGTGCGGCCTACTATTTGGGCTGTTGCAGGCGTCTGGACGAGGGTTCTGCGCCTTGCGCTCGTCGCCTGGCCCGGCACACTCGGGCGTTGATTGCACCAGCGAGCGGCAACAACAAAACCAACGAGGGGAATCGATCATGGAACGTTCGACGTGGTTGACGCCTGAAAGGGCCGGTGTGCTGCCGGCGAGTCTTTGTGGGCAGGCCCATCAGCCTGGCTTGGCGGCTGCGCCGGCCAAGGTTCTGGTGGTCGACGACCACGAGCTGGTGCGCATCGGCATCCGGTCCGTGTTGCAGAGCGCCGGCGACGCGGAACTCGAAATCCTGGAGGCCGCCAATCTGCATGACGCCATGGGGCTCTACCGAGAGGTGCCGGGCATCGCGCTCGTGCTGCTCGACCTCAACATGCCGGACTGCCGCGGCCTGCACGGCCTGAAGCAGTTTGTCGAATCGTTCCCCGACGCCCGGATCGCCGTGGTCAGCGGCACACAGGACGAATTTGTCGTCGGGCAGGTCCGGGCGCTGGGGGCGATCGGCTACGTCACCAAGGGGCAGGCACCGCAGATCATGGCCGACTTCGTGCTGGGGCTGGTCCGCAACGATCACGAATCGGTCGGTTCCGGCCAGGCCGGCAGCGCACCCAACGGGTTCTCGCGCTTTCCCAAATCGTCCAAATACGACCGCGTGGCCGAACTCGGGCCGCGCCATCTCGAGATCCTCGATCACGTGCTGTTCGGCTGTTCCAACCAGGAAATCAGCACCGCCACCGGGCTGTCGTTGGGAACGATCAAGAACTATGTGTCGACCATCCTGCTGGCGCTGGACGTCAAGTCGCGCTCGCACTTGATCAGCCTGTTTCGCTGATCATTCGCGCGAGGGGTCGTGTCCTTTCGCATCAAAGCGCCGCCGCCCTGGCAATCGAGCGAGCTTCAACCGGACGCACTGCCCGATCGACCGCCTGACCCCCCGGGCGCGGCCGATCTCGAAGCGCTGCAACTCCATGCCCAGCTGACGCTGATGGCGATCGCCGGGGCGGCGCTGGTCGTCGCCCTGGGGCACTGGGCTCTCGGCGGGCAGCCGCGGGCCTTGGGTTGGCTGGTGGGCGTGGCGGCGGTGTTGGCGGTGTTTGCCATCCAGGACTGGCGCCATCGGCGCAGCGGCGCGCCAGCCCACGACGCGGCGCGCCCTTGGGTGCGCCCACATCTGCCGCTGATTGCGCTGCTCGCGCTGGCCTGGGGCCTCGCGCCATGGTGGTTGGGCCTGGACTCCGGCCTCGCCGCCAACCTGCTGCTGGTGCTGGGCCTGACGCTGGTGGCCGCTGCCGGCGCGCACGCGCTGGCGTCCAGCCGAGGCTCGGTTTGCCTGTGGCTGCTGGCCCTGCTGGGCCCGCTGGTCGGGGTGGCGCTGGCCCAGGGATCGGCCGAGTCTCGACAGATCGCCGCGTTCACCCTCGTCACACTGTGCATCTGCCTGTTCTTTGCGTTCAAGCGCCACGCGTTGTTGATGGATGCGGCGCAAACCAAGTTGAGCAACGACGCGCTGGTGCGGCAACTGCGCCAGCAGGTGGTGCTGGTCGAACGTGCCAACCGCGACAAGAGCCGCTTTCTGGCCGCGGCCAGCCACGACCTGCGCCAGCCCATGCACGCGCTCGGGCTTTTTGCCGCGAGCCTGGAGAAGAGCCTGGCTGCGTCACCGCTGCAGCCCACCGTGGTCAACATGATCCGGGCGGTCGACTCGCTCGAACAATCGTGCAGCGCGATGCTCGACCTGTCCAAGCTCGACGCTGGCGTGGTCGAGCCGAACATGCAGTCGTTTCCGATCCGCGACCTGTTCCGGCGCCTGCACATGCACTGCGCCGGCCAGGCCGAAGAACTGGGGCTGGGCCTGCGCTTCAAGCCCGGAGGCCGGATCGTCACCAGTGACCCGCAACTGCTCGAACGGGTGCTGGGCAACCTGATCCACAACGCGATCCGCTACACCCGGCAAGGCGGCATCGTGGTGCTGGCGCGCGCTCGCGCCGACTGTGTCAGCCTGGAAGTGTGGGACACCGGCATCGGCATCGCCGCAGACGAACTGCCCAAGGTCTTCGACGAGTTCTACCAGGTCAGCAACTCGGGCCGCGACCGCACGCGTGGCCTGGGCATGGGGCTGGCCATCGTCAAGCGGCTGGTGCTGCTGATGGGCCACGAACTCGAAGTGAAATCCAGGCCGGACCGCGGCACGGTGTTTCGGATCCTGCTGGCGCCGACCGAACTGGCCGAGATGGACAACATGGTGCTGGGCGCGGAAACCGTGCCGATGCTGGTCGACGTGAACCGCACGGCGCTGGTGATCGACGACGAAGAAAGCATTCGCATCGGCATGCGCGACCTGCTCCAGACCTGGGGCTTCGAGGTGCTGCTGGCCGCTTCCATTGCGCAGGCCTGCGCCGAGGTTCGGCGCCACGCCGGCGTCATCGACATCGTGCTGTCCGACCTGCGGCTGGCCAACCAGGAAGACGGCATTGATGCGATCGAACGGGTGCGCGCGGTCTACGGCGCGCCGCTGCCCGCGGTGTTGATCACCGGCGACACGTCGGCCGGCGAAGTCAAGCGCGCCCACGACAGTGGCCACCAGGTCCTGTTCAAACCGGTGCGCCCGCGCGAGCTTTACGCCCTGCTTCGCAGCGTGCCCTGAGAGGCTGAGAGTCTTTCAATCATGCCCGCTCATCACACCAGAAGACGCCCGCTCGTCGTTGCAAATGCTCGCCATAGCCCGAGCTATGGCTGCGCTTTGCGCCTAGATCGGCCGCCTTCTGGCGCGCTGCTCGGACACGCTCGAAAAACTCTCAGCCTCTGAG
>JANORB010000177.1:0-11282 GCA_031415135.1 Methylibium sp. | reverse complement strand
TTGGGCCGAGAGGTACCTGGAGCGCGCCGAGAAGTTGGGCATCAAAAACATCCATGTGCACAAGGGCCCGACGATCCTGCCGCTGGATCGCGACGCCTTCGACGTGGCCGACATCGACGTGGCTGCGACCAACTTCCAGGGCCTGAACTTCATCGTCGAGCATTGCGGCCTGCCGCGGCTGGACGATTTCTGCTGGATCGCCACGCAAGAGACCAACGTCTACGGCGGCCTGGCGGTGGCATTGCCCTTCATCCAGAAGCAGCCGAAGTATTTCGCGCATGTGATCTCGCAACTGCTGATGTGGCTGGGGCCGGACAAGCTGCTCTACGGCAGCGACTACGGCATCTGGACGCCGGACTGGCTGGTCAAGGCCTTCATGGCCTTCGAGCTGCCCGACGACATTGCCAAGGAAACGGGGGCCGTGCTCGATCTTGAAGCCAAGAAGAAGATCCTCGGCCTGAACGCGGCCAAGCTTTACGGCATCGACATCGCGGCGCAGAAGCGGCTGCTGGCCAAGGAGCAGGTCGCCGTGGCGGCCTGAGCGCAATGGCCGCGGACCGTGTGAAGCCGGACCGCGCCGCGCAGGTGCAAGCCTGCCTGGCGACGGTGATGGACCCGGAGCTTGACGAGTCGGTGACGGAGCTGGGCTTCATCACCGAGCTTGAACTGAGCGACGCGGGCGAGGTGCGCATCGGCTTCAAACTGCCGACCTACTGGTGCGCGGCCAACTTCGCTTTCCTGATGGCCGACGACATGCGGATTGCGGTGCAGGCGCTGCCGTGGGTGACGGGTGTGAAGGTGCATTTGCACGACCACATGTATGCCGACACCATCAACCAGGGCGTGGCCGACGGCAACGGCTTCCAGGCGAGCTTTGGCGCCGACGCCGAGGGCGGCCTGGAGGCGCTGCGCCGCACCTTTGAAGTGAAGGCCTTCCAGCGCCGCCAGGAGGCCTTGCTGCAGCACCTGCTCGACGCCGGCCACACGGCGCAGCAGCTGGTGGCGCTGGACCTGCCCGCGCTGAAGCGGGTTGCGGTCGAGGCCGAGGGCGAGCACCTCGCCGCGCGCTACCTCGAGCGCCGTGCGCTGGCCGGCGGCGGCGAGCTCGCGTTCGTCGACACCGACGGCCGCGCCATCGGCGCCGAAGCGCTGGCGGGTCACGTTCACGGGCTGCGCCGCATCGGCATCAACGCCGAGTTCAACGGCGCGCTGTGCCGCGGCCTGCTGGCCGTGCGTTACGGCGATGCGGGCGTGCAGCCCATCCACATCGTGCGCCGCCCGCTGCCCGCGGACGCGCACTGAACTACACCACCGGGAGCGAGACATACCATGCCGAACATCATGCTGCACGACGACGAGGCGCGCCAGGCGCTGGGCCGAGGGGTTGCCAAGCTGGCGCGCGCCGTGCGCGGCACGCTCGGCCCACGCGGCATGAACGCCATCATCGATCGTCCGATCGGCACGCCCATCATTTCACGCGACGGCGCCCGCATCGCTGCCGAGATCGAGTTGGAGGATCCGTTCGAGAACATGGGCGCGCAGGTTCTGCGCGAGGTTTCGAAGCAGACCAACGAGGTCGCCGGCGATGGCACGACCACCGCCACCGTGCTTGCCGACGCGCTGGTGCAGGACGGCCTGGCTTGCCTGGCCAAGGGCGCCAGTCCGGTCGAGCTGGTCGAGGGGCTGGAGCTGGCGGTGGCCGAGGTCATCGCGGCGCTCAAGCGCAGCGCCCGGCCATTGAGCGGCGGCGACGAGTTGCGCGCGGTGGCGATGGTCGCCGCCAACGACGATCCGACCGGGCTGCTCGTTGCCGAGGCGCTGGAGCGGGTCGGCGCCGATGGCATCGTCGATGTCGACTACGGCAGCACCGTCGAGACCTTGCTCGACATCGTCGATGGCATGGCGTTCGACCGCGGCTACCTGTCGCATCACATGATCACCGACGTCGAAAAGATGCAGGTGGTACTCGACAATCCCTATATCCTGCTGACCGACATGCGCCTGATGACGGCGGACGAGGTGGCCGCGATCGTCGCGCTGGTAGGCGACTCGAAGCGGCCCTTGCTGGTCATCGCCGAAGAGGTCGCGCCGGTCTGTGTCGTGAGCCTGCTGGCCTGGCGCGACAAGGGCGGCCCAGCGGTGGCGGCGATCCACCCGCCGGAGTACGGGCACTGGCGCAAGGCAGCACTCGAAGACCTCGCCATCCTGACCGGCGGGCGGGTGATCGCGCGCGACCTGGGTGGCAGCATCGCCTCGGTGCAGCTGCGCGATCTGGGCAGCGCACGCCAGGTGCGCATCGCTTCAAACCAGACCCTGGTGACCGCTGGCAACGGCGACCCGGAAATGATCGCCGCACGGCGCCAGCAAGTGCTGCGCCAGTACGAACTCGCGCCCGAGAACATCGAGCGCGACAAGATCAAGGAGCGGCTGGCCAAGCTCTCCGGAGGCACGGCGATTCTGCTCGCCGGCGGGGCCACGCCAGTGGAGCAAAAGCGCAGGTATCACCTGATCGAGGACGCGATCAACGCGGCGCGCGCGGCAATCGCGGAAGGCGTGGTGCCGGGCGGCGGGCTGTCCCTGTTGCGCGTTGCGGGCGAGCTCGACAAGCTGATCTCGCGCACCGAAGGCCATGTGCAGCAGGGCGTCAAACTGCTGCAGCGGGCGTTGCATCAGCCATCGCACCACATCGCCGCCAACTGCGGGCTCGACCCGAAGGTGGTGATGCGCAAGGTGCTCGACGCCCAGCCCGGTGTCGGCCTGGATGCGCGCAGCGGCCACTTCGTCGACCTCGTCGCTGCCGGCATCATCGACCCGGTCAAAGTGAGCTACAGCGCGGTGCGCAACGCCGCTTCGGTGGCCGGGCTGATCCTGACGACGCAGACCTTGATCGCCAAGAAGCCCGACTACATCGATCCGACCGCCGGCCCTGCCACCGGCGGCGGCGCGGAACGGCTGGGACGGGAATGAGCGCGCGGGACTGGACCCCTGGCCGCCTTCGTCGCCTGGTGGGCCTGGTCATCGTCGGCGGCGGTTGGGTCATCCTGATGAGCCAGGCGATGGCGCAGCGGCTCTGATGCCCGCGCCGGGACGCAGTTCATGACCAACCTCGAGCAAAGCGTGGACATGCGCATGCGCGTGAGCAGGCCGAGCCGATGGCGCGCGCTGGGCTTCGTCGGCCCGGCGGCAATGATCAGCGTCGGCTACATGGACCCGGGCAACTGGGCCACCGACCTGGAAGGCGGAGCGCGCTTCGGCTACCAGCTGATGTGGGTGCTGCTGGCGTCCAACCTGATCGCGGTGGTGCTGCAAAGCCTGGCGGCGCGGCTGGGCATCATCGGCCGCATGGACCTGGCGCAGGCCTGCCGCGCCTGCTACGCCAGGCCGGTGGCGCTAGCGCTGTGGCTGCTGTGCGAGACCGCCATCATTGCCTGCGACCTGGCCGAACTGATCGGCGGCGCGATCGCGCTGAACCTGCTCTTCGGCATCCCGCTGGCCTGGGGCGCGTTGATCACCGGTGTGGATGTGATGCTGATCCTCGTGTTGCAGCACTACGGTATCCGCAAGCTCGAAGCGGTGGTCGCCGCGCTGGTGCTGACCATCGGCGCCTGCATGGCGGTCGAGATGCTGCTGGTGCAGCCGAGCCTGAGCGCGATTGCCGGCGGCTTCGTGCCGCGGCTGGATTCGGCCAGCCTGTTCGTGGCCATCGGCATCCTCGGCGCGACCGTGATGCCGCACAACCTGTACCTGCACTCGTCGCTGGTGCAGACACGGCGCATCGATGCCAACCCGGCGGCGCAACGCGAAGCCCTGCGCTACAACCTGGTCGACACGGTGCTGGCGCTGAACATCGCCTTCCTCATCAACGCGGCGATCCTGGTGCTCGCGGCGTCGACCTTTTTCTCGCGCGGCATCGTCGTCACCGAGCTGCAGCAGGCGCACGAGCTGTTGACGCCGCTGCTCGGCACCACGCTGGCGTCGACCGCTTTCGCCATCGCGCTGCTGGCTTCGGGGCAAAGCTCCACCATCACCGGCACGCTCGCCGGCCAGGTGGTGATGGAGGGTTTTGTGCGCCTGCGCATGAGCCCGATCAAGCGCCGGTTGTTGACACGCGCCATCGCCATCGTGCCGGCCGTGGCGGTGCTGGCCACCGCGGGCGAAGGCGGGGTGCTGCAGCTGCTGGTGCTGAGCCAGGTGATCTTGAGTCTGCAGCTGCCGTTTGCGATCGTGCCATTGATCCGCTTCACGAGCGCGCCGCGCATCATGGGCGCGTTCGCCAGCCCGCCCTGGCTGCGGCGCGTGGCCACCTGCGCCACGCTGTTGATCATCGGCCTGAATGTCTGGCTCGTGATGCGGGTCTTGGCGCCTGGCTCGGCGGACGACGCGCCAGGCCTGGGCCGTCTGGCCATCGGCACGATGGCGGTGCTCTGTGGCGCCTTGCTGGCCTGGATTGCGTGGGCACCATTGAGGCTGGCACCCGGTGCAATACTGGTGGAGAATCCCGAGACGGGCAAAAACAGCGACGACAGTGCTTCCGGGCCGATGGCTGCGGCGCACTGAACAACGATCGCAGGCGCTGCCCGTCCGCATGCGGGTTGCCTGCGGCACAGGAGATGATCATTCATCCCAAAGAACCTTCCGGGCGGCCTGCGCTTTCGTGGGACAGCGCAAGCCGCAGCTCGGCGGCGCTCGAACCGCCCGCCGTGCGGCGGGTCATGGAGGCCTGGGAGAACTTCGTCACCGGCGAAACCCTCACCGCCGGCCTGGTGCCCAAGTTCGTGCTGTCGTCCTGGCAGCGCAGCCTGCGCTCCGGTGTGGCGCCGAGTTCCCGGCTGGCGCCACTGGCCGCGCGGGGCGACGCGCTGGAACAGCTGCGCCACCGCAACCATGACCTGCTGTGGGCGGCGCAGGGCCTGTTCGTGACCTCGGCCCATCTGCTCGCGCACTCGGGCTCGATTCTGCTGTTGACCGACCCGAACGGCGTGATCCTCGAAGTCGCCGGCGACATGCGCACCCTCGAATCCGCGCAAGGCGTGCACCTGGTGGTGGGTGGCCACTGGCACGAGAGCGTGGTGGGCACCAACGGCATCGGCACCGCGCTGGCGATGCGCATGCCCGCGCAAGTGCACGCAGAAGAGCACTTCTGCGCCGGCATCAAGCGCTGGACCTGTGCCGCCGCGCCAGTCTTCATGCCGGGAACCGAGCAGATCCTGGGCGTGGTCGACATTTCCGGCCCGCCGTCGACCTACCAGCTCAGCAACCTGGCGCTGGCCGTCACTGCGGCGCGCCAGATCGAGGCCGTGCTGGCCGAGCGCGCCAGCCGCGAACACAGCCATTTGCTCGAAGCCTGCCTGAAGCTCAGCGCCCGCGGCGACGCTGCCGGCATGATGGTGCTGGACCGCAGCGCCCGGTTGATCCACACCAGCGGCAGCCTGCCCGGCACCGAGTTGGCCCTGGGCAGTTGCATGCCCGGCCTGGAACCCGGGCGCCACGCGGAAGAATGGGCGCGTCGCCTGCCCGAAGGCCTGCGCCCCGAGTGGCTGCACCCGGTCCATGTCGAGGGCAAGAGCATCGGCGCGTTGCTGATGGTGCCCAAACGCGCGCGTGGCGTGCCGCTGATGGCGCCGCTGGCCAGAGCGGCCGGCGCTTACCGCCCGGCCGCTGGCCCAGGCAACGGGTCTGAAATCGACCGGTCGCGCAGCAGCTTTGAAAACCTGGTCGGCCACAGCCAGGCCTTGCGCACCACCGTTGATCGGGCGCGGCAGCTCGGCAGCCGGCGCGTCGCGGTGCTGATCCAGGGCGAAACGGGCGTCGGCAAGGAGCTCTTTGCGCGCGCCATCCATGGCGACGAGGGACGCAGCGGCCCGTTTGTCACCTTCAATTGCGGCGCCACCACCAAGGAGCTGATCGGCAGCGAACTGTTCGGTCACGTGCGGGGCGCCTACACCGGGGCCACCAACGAAGGGCGGGCCGGGCGATTCGAGCTGGCCCACGGCGGCACGCTGTGCCTGGACGAAATCGGCGAGCTGCCGCTGGAGTTGCAGCCCGTGCTGCTGCGCGCGCTGGAAGAAGGCATCGTCTACCGGCTCGGCGAGGCCAAGCCGCGCCGGGTCGACGTGCGCCTGTTGGCGATGACAAATCGAGACCTGCTCGAAGAAGTCGAGGCCGGACGCTTCCGGCGCGACCTTTACCACCGCATCAGCGTGACCCGCATCCGCGTGCCCCCGCTGCGTGAGCGCGAACTCGACATCGAGCTGTTGACCGAGCATTTCAACCACAAGCTGGCCGAGCGCCACGGGGTCGGCAGCCGCCGCTTCGGCACCGAGGTGATGGCGCGCCTGCGCGCCTATGCGTGGCCGGGCAATGTGCGCGAACTTCGCAACGTGGTCGAAGGCCTGCTGTTGACATCGACCGACGAAGTGGTGCGCTGCGACGAACTGCCGCGCGAGGTCATGGGTGCAGACGCCCGGGCCGTTCCAGCCGCCGCCGGGCTTGCCCAGGCCACAAGCCTGGAGGATTCCGAGCGCCAGGCGATTGCGCGCGTGGTGCAAAGCGTGCACGGCAACATGGCGCAGGCGGCGCGCGCGCTCGGCATTTCGCGCAGCACGCTGTACCGCAAAGTCGAGCGCTACCACATGGAGGGCGTGGTGCGCCTGAATGAAGGCGCCGACCCCGCGGGCGAGATCGACGCGACGAGCTGAGGGTCGCCCAAAGGCCGGCGGCGAATCCCGCGCCGGCTTCGTACACTCGCGCCATGCACACAATCGTTTTCATCGGCGGCGGCAACATGGCCAGCGCCATCCTCGGCGGGCTGCTCAACAGCGGCCGCGCCGCCGGCTCGGTGATCGTGGTCGAACCGTTCGAAGCGCAGCGCCACAAGCTGCGCGCCGAGTTCGGCATCGACGCGCTGGCCGCCGCGGACGCGTCGCTGGCGCGGGCCGGCCTGGTCGTGTGGGCCGTCAAGCCGCAGCTGTTCCAGGCAGCGGCCCTGCCCTGTGCGGCGCATGTCGCAGGCGCCTTGCAGCTGAGCGTGATGGCCGGCATTCGCAGCGACGCCATCGCGCGCGCCACCGGCACGCAGCGCGTGGTGCGCGCAATGCCCAACACGCCGGCGCTGATCGGCCAGGGCATCGCGGGCCTGTATGCACGAGAAAGCGTCACGGCGCCGGAGCGCGCGCAGGTCGAGGCCGTGCTCGCATCCACCGGCCGCACGCTGTGGGTGGCGCGCGAAGCCGACCTCGACAGCGTGACCGCGCTGTCGGGCTCGGGCCCGGCCTATGTTTTCTACTTCGTCGAAGCCATGGTGCAGGCCGCGCAGGACATGGGCCTCACGGCCGACCAAGGCAAGCAGCTGGCGCTGGCCACGTTCGCCGGCGCCACGGCGCTGGCGCAAGCGTCCGCCGAGTCGCCCGGCGTGCTGCGCGAGCGTGTCACCTCCAAGGGCGGCACCACGCATGCGGCGCTGCTGGCGCTCGAGGCCGGCGGCGTCCAGGCCGTGATCATCAAGGCGCTCAAGGCCGCGCAGCAGCGCGCGCGTGAATTGGGCGACGAGTTCGGTTGACGCGCCGCCGGCCCGGACCACCGCATGCGCATCGAACACATCCGCCAACGCCTGCGCGCGCTGGGCGCCAAGCCCGCCCACGAACAGCGGGTGCTGCGCCTGTGGGCGCAAGCCCTGCCGCAGGGCAGCGGCCGGCGCCGGCCCGAGGACTTTTTGCCGCGTGCCGTGCGCGAGGCCTTGCCCGCGCTGGCCGACGAGATGGCGGCCCTCGCCCGCCTGCGCTCCGAACACGCCGGCGCCGACGGTTCGGCGCGCCTGCTGGTGCAGCTGGCCGATGGCCAAACGGTGGAGAGCGTGCTGCTGCCGCGAGACGGCCTGTGTGTCTCGACCCAGGTCGGATGCGCGGTCGGCTGCGTCTTTTGCATGACCGGGCGCGACGGCCTGCTGCGCCAGCTGGGCAGCGCCGAGATCGTGGCGCAAGTGGTGCTGGCGCGCGGGCTGCGCAAGGTCGGCAAGGTCGTGTTCATGGGCATGGGCGAGCCGGCGCACAACCTCGACAACGTGCTGGAGGCGATCGACCTGCTGGGCACGGGCGGCGCCATCGGCCACAAGAACCTGGTGTTTTCGACCGTGGGCGATGCGCGCGTGTTCGAGCGGCTGCCGCTGGGGCCGGTGAAGCCGGCGCTGGCCTTGTCGCTGCATTCGACCCGCGCGGCATTGCGGGCGCAATTGCTGCCGCGCGCGCCGCGCATGGACCCGGCCGAACTGGTCGCGCGGGGCGAAGCCTATGCGCGCGCCACCGGCTACCCGATCCAGTACCAGTGGACCTTGCTCGACGGCATCAACGACACGGCCGAAGAAGTGGACGGCATCGTCCGGCTGCTGGCCGGCAAGTACGCGCTGCTGAACCTGATCTCGTACAACCGCGTCGACGGCCTGCCGTTCAAGCGTCCGGCGCCCGAACGCGCGGCGGCGATGGCGCGCGCGCTGCACCAGCGCGGCGTGCTGACCAAGCTGCGCCAGTCGGCCGGGCAAGACGTGGAAGCCGGCTGCGGCCAGTTGCGTTCGCGCCGCGCCGGGCCCGCTGCGCAGGTGGTAAGGTTGCACCGAACGCGCGGCGACGCCGCCTAGGACAACCCCCTCAGCCTGGAGTCAACATGAGCCACCTTGCCCACCGCCTCGCCCTCACCGCCTTGCTGTTCGGCGCCGGCGCGCTGCCCGCCCTGGCGGCCAGCTCGACGTCTTCGGCCGCATCCGACAGCGTCACCACGTCGGTGGGCAGCCTGTCGGGCTCGGTCGAGAAGTCGAGCGCCAGTTCGTCCAAGGACAACAAGGTCGCCGACGGCGATTACAAGATCATCGACATGGCCGCGGCGGCCGATCGGCCGGGCCAGGTGCGCATGCGGCTGCAGGCGCTGGCCGATGCCGCGCCCGAAGGCGAGTTCTTCCTCTTCCTGCCCAGGGAGGCGGTCGAACAAGGCCGGCTGGCGCAGGGCGGCATCGTCACCGCGCGCCAAAAACCGTATGGCACCGAGTTCGCCGACGGCCCGACCCGGCAGGCGTTTTTCCTGGTGCTCAACGACGATTGGTACAAGGAACTGCGCACCACCGCCGTGGTGCTTTGACGGCGGCCCGCGGCCTCCGCCGCGCGGCGGCGCTGGCTGCACTTTGGGTTCTGGCGTGCGGCCCCTGGCTGGCCTGCCACGCCAGCTCAACCCGCTTTTGTGACGAGCCGGTGGTGCTGAGCGCCGAGCAGAAAGACCAGCTGTTCCGCTTCGGCGCCATCATCAAGACCGCGCTCGAAGACTCGGGCCAGAGCCTGGCGCTGATTGCCCGCTCCGGCCTGGACCTCAGCCGCTTCGGTGTGCGCTACTCGCATGCCGGCCTGAGCCTCAAGGCGGGCCTGAGCACGCCGTGGTCGGTGCGGCAGCTGTATTACGCCTGCGACGAGCAGCGCCCGCGCGTGTTCGACCAGGGCATCAGCGCCTTTCTGCTGGGATTGAACGACCCCGCGAGCGGCTACATCTCGGTCGTGTTCGTGCCGCCCGAGCAGGCCGAGGCGCTCGAGCGCGCGGCCCTGAGCAAGCGCCAGGCGCTGCAATTGCTGGGCCCCGCCTACAGCGCCAACGCCCATGCCTTCAGCCTGATCTACCAGAACTGCAACCAGTGGGTCGCCGAAATGCTCGCCGCCGCCTGGGGCCGCCTGGACGACACCCAGGACCCGCGCGCCCAGGCCCAGCAGTGGCTCAAGGCGCAGGGTTACCAGCCCAGCACCTTCAACGTCGGCTGGCGCCCGCTGATGTGGCTGGCCGCATTCATTCCCTGGCTGCACAGCAACGACCACCCGCGCGCAGACCTGGACCAGAGCCTGTTCCGCGTCAGCATGCCGGCCTCCATCGAAGCCTTTGTGCAGGCCAGCGTGCCGGGCGCCACGCGGATGGAGTTTTGCCACGCCGGCCGGCGCGTGGTGATCCGCCGCGGGTGGGAGCCGATCGCCGACGGCTGCCAGCCCGGCGAGCACGACAGCGTCGTCGCGCTGGACTGACAGCGCGCCGGCTCAGCGCGCGGGCGTCTTCCCCACCGCCGCGTACAGGTCGGCGAGCGGCACCACCCGGCCATGCAGCGGCAGGATGCGCTCGACATCGAGTTTGAGCCGCTCGATGTTGGCCACCAGGTTCAGGTGGTTCGCGTTCGGCACCGCCGGCGGTGGCGTGTTCGGTGGGCCGGGGGTGAATCCGTCGGCCTGGATCAGCAGCTTTTCCCTGGGCAGGTAGACCAGCAGGAAGGCGCTGCTGTGGGCGCTCTCGGTGATTGGGTGAACTTCGATGCTGCGCGTCGCGTCGCGCAGCTCCAGCCTGCCGCTCACCGGGGTCAGGGCCGCGCGCTTGGCCGACTGCGCCAGCCGGTCCGGCCGCAGGCTGTTCGGCTGCGCCAGGACGCGCTCGAAGTAGGCCGCGTTGGCCGCGTGCGCGACGATGTTGGCACCCTCGGCCACCGCCGCGCGCACCCCGCCGGAATGGTCGAAGTGCTGGTGGCTGTTGATCGCGTGGCGGATCGGCTTGCCTGGCGCGAGCGCCTTGACCTGTTCGATCACCGCTTGCGTGCGGGCGTCGTTGAGCGGGGTCTCCACCAGCACCAGGTGGTCGGCCATCTCGATGGCCACGCTGTTGTGCGAGCCGCCGGCCACGAACCACACACCGTCGGCGACCTTCTCGGTGGTCACACGCTCGGCCTGGTTGCGCGCCGCTTCGGGCACTTGCAGCGCGGCCACGTCGACGTTGGCCTGCACTTCCTTGACGGCCAGGTCGAGCACGGAAAAACCACCGATGGCCTGGCGGATGCGTTTCGGGAATTTCACGCCGCCGAAGTCGGCGTAGTCCGAGTAGGTCGTGACCGCCCGGGTGTCGCCCAGCACCGGGTCGGGAAAGGTCGATTCCACCTGCGTCACCAGGCCGTCGGCGCCGACCAGCGCGGTGGCGCTGAAGCGGCCGGGCTGCGTGAACGTCAGCGCCGCGCCGCCGTCCGCGCCACGGCGGGCGCTGGCGTTGTGGCGCGCGGCCGCCTGGAGCACGCCGTGCGGCGTGATCCACAACTGGTGCATCCGGTCGGCCACGAAGCGTGGGCCGGGTGTTGCGGTGGTGCCGGTCTGGTTCCAGGCCAGCTCGCCGCTGATGAACTGGTCGTTGCGCTGTTGGCCCGTCAGCGGGTAGCCGCCACCGCCTTGCGGCTCGGCCCGGCTGAGCACGATTTCGTCGCGCATCGCGGCGGCCTCGAAGTCGATGGT
>JANORB010000176.1:0-8222 GCA_031415135.1 Methylibium sp. | reverse complement strand
CGCGTTTACGCGCTCGACCACCCGACGATGGGCGAAAGCCCGATCACCAATGCGCTGACCCTCGTCAACGCCATGCCGCCGGGCGCCAAGCTGCACTTGGTCACGCACTCGCGCGGTGGCCTGGTGGCCGAGGTGCTGGCGCGCGCCTGCGGCGCCAAGCCGCTGAGCGCGAGCGAACGCGCGCTGTTCGCCGACGAACGTTATGCACGCCACCGCGGCGACCTCGATGCGCTGATCAAGATGGCCAAGGCCAAGGGCCTGCGCGTCGAGCGCGTGGTGCGTGTGGCCTGCCCGGCGCGCGGCACCTTGCTCGCGTCGAAACGCTTCGATGCCTACCTGTCGGTGCTGAAGTGGGGGCTGGAGCTGGGCGGCGTGCCGGTCGCGCCGCAGCTGGTCGACTTCTTGCACGAGGTCGCACGGCGCCGCGCCGACCCGACCGAGCTGCCCGGCATCGAGGCCATGATGCCCGAGAGCCCGGTGGTCGCATGGCTGAATGGCCAGGACGAAGCGAACGAGCCGATCCCCGGTGACCTGCGCGTGATCGCCGGCGACCTGGAGGGCGACTCGATCGGCTCGTGGGTCAAGACGCTGTTGTCCGACGCGTTCTACTGGACCGACAACGACCTGGTGGTGCAGACCCGCTCGATGTACGGCGGCAGCCCGCGCGCCGCCGCTGCGGGTGCGGGTGCGGGCGCGAGCTTCCTGCTCGACCGCGGTGGCAAGGTCACGCACTTCAACTACTTTGCGAATGACCGCACCGTGGCCGCCATCGCCAGCGGATTGATGGACGCTCAGCCGGCCGACTTTGCGACCATCGGCCCGCTCTCGTGGGCCGGCCAGGACGCCAGCGGCACGCGTGCCGCGCGCGCCGTGGCCCGCTCGCGTGGTGCCGAAGGCGGGGCGGTGGCGGCCGACCGGCCGGCGGTGTTCGTGCTGCCGGGCATTCTGGGATCGAACCTCAAGCTCAACGGCAAGCGCATCTGGCTCGGCTTCCGGTTTGTCAACGGCCTCAAGAAGCTTGCGTGGGACCCGGCCACCGCCGCCAGCGTCGAGCCCGATGGCCCGATCGGCAGCGTCTACGACGACCTGATCGAGCGCCTGGCCGACACGCATGAAGTGATCCCGTTCGCCTTCGACTGGCGCCGCCCGATCGAAGACGAAGCGCGGCGCCTGGCCGATGCGGTCGACAAGGCGCTGATCGCGCGCAACGCCAGCCGCCAGCCAGTGCGGCTGATCGCGCATTCGATGGGCGGGCTGGTGGCGCGCACGATGCGGCTCGAAAAGCCCGACACCTGGCAGCGCCTGATGGCGCGCGAGGGCGCGCGCCTGCTGATGCTGGGCACGCCCAACGGCGGCTCGTGGGCGCCGATGCAGACGCTCTCGGGTGACGACACCTTCGTCAATGCGCTGGTCGCCTTCGGCTCCTTGTTCGATACCGGCGGCGCCCGCAAGATGATGGCCGGCATGCCCGGCTTCATCCAGCTGCAGGCCAATTTGCTCGACCCCGCGCTCGGCCTCGACAAGGCAAGCAGCTGGCAGAAGCTGGCCGATGACGACATGGCCCGGCTGCGCGAAAACAGCATCTGGCACCACGACGCGCAACAACGCACGATCTACGAATGGGGGGCGCCGCCGCAGGCCGTGCTCGATCAGGCGGTGGCGCTGCGCCAGCGCCTGGACGAACAGGCCGCCACGCTGGGCCCCGATGCGCAGAAGATGCTGCTGGTGGTGGGCCACGCCGATTTCACGCCGGCCGGCATCAGCTTGGGCAGGGACGGGCTCGAATACCTGGACACGCCCGACGGCGGAGACGGCCGCGTCACGCTGGGCAGCGCGTTGCTGCCGGGGGTGCGCACCTGGAAGCTCGATGCCGAACACGGCAAGCTGCCCGACGTGTCGCGCGCGTTCCCGGCGTATATCGAACTGTTGGCCACCGGGCAGACGGCGCAGCTCGAATCGTTCGAGCCGGCGCCGAGTGTGCGTGGTGGTTCGGCGGGGGTTGGCGCACCGGCCACGGCCGGGGCCGCGCTGGTGCGCAGCCGGCCGTCGCGCGGGCTGCAATCGTCGCGGCCACCGTCGAGCGAGATCGACGTGTTCGGCTCCTCGCGCGACAGCCGCGCCGGTGCCCAGCGCGCCGGCGGCAAGGGTGCGGCGCTGCGCATCTCGGTCTACAACGGCGACCTGAAGTTCGTGCGCCAGCCATTGCTCGTGGGTCACTACCGTTCGATGAAGTTGACCGGCACCGAAGCCGTGGTCGACATGCTGGTCGACAAGTCGATGAACCGCTCGCTGGCGGCCGGCCTCTACCCCGATGCGCCTGGGTCGCACCAGATCTTCGGCAACCTGCGCGAAGACCCCGAGAATGTTTTCGACATGGCGCGGCCGCTCGCCGCCGTGGTGGCCGGGCTGGGCGAAGAGGGCAAGCTGAGCGCCAAGGAACTGGTGTACACGGTGCGCCAGGCGGTGCTGGCCTACGCCCAGCGTGTGGCCGACCTGGACCCCGGCGCCACGCAGTTCGAGATGGCCGCCACCTTGATCGGCAGTGGCGGCACCGGCATCACACCGGCCAGTTCGGCCCAGTTGATCGCGCAAGGCGCGCTCGAGGCCAACCAGAAGCTGCAGGACAGCCGCTGGCCGCAGCTCGGCCACCTGGTGCTGGTGGAGCTGTACCTCGAACGCGCCGGCGACGCCTGGCGCGCGCTGCAATTGCGCGAGCAGGCCACGCCGAACCGGCTCAAGGTGGTCGGCAAGGTGCAGTTCGGCCCGGGTGCGTTGCGGCGCTCGCTCGACTCCAGCTACCGCGGCGCGGCCTACGACTTCATCAGCGCGCTCACCGTCGACCTGAAGGCCAAGAACCGCTGCATCAACTACACGCTGGACACCAAGCGCGCGCGCACCGAAGTGCGGGCCCAGCACACCCAGGGCTCGTTGTTGCGCGAGCTGGTCGCCAAGGCCTCGAACGATGCCAACCAGGACCCGCGCATCGGCCGCACCCTGTTCAACCTGCTGATCCCGGTGGAGATGGAGCCGTTTCTCGGCGGCACCAGCGAGATGCTGATCGAGCTGGATCGCGGCACCGCCGTCATCCCGTGGGAGCTGCTCGACACCAACCCCGACGCGCAATCGGCCGACCAGCGGCCGTGGGCGATCCGCTGCAAGCTGTTGCGCAAGCTGCGCACCGAAGAGTTCCGCGAGCAGGTCTCCGATGCCAGCGCCGACGACAGCGTGCTCGTGATCGGCGAGCCGAAGTGCGATCACACCGTCTACCCGCGCCTGCCCGGCGCGCGCGCCGAAGCCGAGGCGGTGGCCGCGCGGCTCACCGACCCCACCAGCGGCATCGCGGCCGACCGGGTGCGCGCGCTGCTGAGTGGTGAAGACGATGCGCAGACGGTGATCAACGCGCTGTTCGAGCGGCCTTACCGCGTGGTGCACATCGCCGGCCACGGCTATGCGGGGGCCGACGGCGGCGTGGTGCTGTCGGGCAAGGACACCTACCTCGGCGCCAACGAGGTGCGCGCCATGCGCGTCGTGCCCGAACTGGTGTTCCTGAACTGCTGCCACCTGGCCGGGCGCGAAGCCACCACCGTGCTCGAACCCTATGACCGCGCCGCGTTTGCCGCCAACATGGCCGAAGAGTTGATCCGGGTCGGCGTGCGCTGCGTGATCGCCGCCGGCTGGGCGGTCGAGGACGGGCCGGCCGAGAAGTTCGCCACCGCCTTCTATGCCGCGCTGCTGGGCGGCGCCCGCTTCATCGAGGCCGTGTCGGCCGCGCGCAGCGCCGCCTGGCGCGAAAACCCGCGCGGCAACACCTGGGCCGCCTACCAGTGTTACGGCGACCCGGAATGGGCCTGGCGGCGCCAGGTCGGCGACGGCCAGCGCCAGGCACCGTCGATGGGCGACCAGTACGCCACCGTGGCCTCGCCGGTGGCGCTGGCGCTGGCACTCGAAACCCTGGCCATCCGCAGCCAGTACGGCGGCGGCAAGCGCGACGCGCTACTCGACCAGGTGCGTTATCTCGAAGCCCAGTTCGCGCCGCTGTGGGGCGGCATGGGCGCGGTGGCCGAGGCCTTCGGCACGGCGTATGCCGGCGTCAAGGACGTCGACAAGGCGATCGCCTGGTACCGCGCCGCCATCGACGCCAGCGACGCCAGCGCCTCGTTCAAGGCGGCCGAGCAATTGGGCAACCAGTTGGTGCGGCGCGCCGAGAAACTGAAGGATCCGGCCGCGGCGCGCGCCGACATCGAAGCCGGCATTGCGCAACTGGAACGCCTGGCGGCGGTGCAATCGACGGTCGAGCGCGCCAGCCTGCTCGGCTCGGCCTGCAAGCGGCTGACGATGGTCGAATGGCGCGCCGGCCGCAAGGCCGAGGCCGGCAAGGCCTTGAAAGCCGCCGTGGCGCACTACGCCGCGGCCGAGAGCATGGCGCGCAAGGCCGGCGCCGCCAACCTGTTCTACCCGGCCAAGAACTGCATCAGCTGCGAAATGCGGGCCTCGTTCGTCGACAACCAGCCGGTCAGCATCGCCGAAGAGCGCATGCGCGAGGTGCGCGAATCACTGCAAAAAGCGGCCACCGACAGCCCCGATTTCTGGTCGGTCGTGGGCCAGACCGAACTGCAGATCCTGGCCGCCATCGCCGCCGGCAAGCTGGCCGCCGACGCGCCGGCATTGATCGACAAGCTGCGTGAACACAAGGCGCGCGTGCCCGCGGCGGGCATGTGGGACTCGGTCTACAACGAGGCCCAGTTCACGCTCGAGCCCTACCGCGGCCTGGCCAGCGCCAGCGCCGCCGACAAGCGCGCGGCCGAGGACCTGGTGGCGGCGCTGAAGCTGATGGCCGAACGGTGAGCGATCAGCACCGTTCGTGAAAAGGCCCCGCGAGGCCTGAACCTCGCGAGTCGTGCTGTCCGACTCCCGCCGATTCGATCGAAAGGCGACATCGTCAAGCCGCGGATCGCAAGAAGTGCGCAGCGTGGCGCCGGCATCCCTCGGACACACGCGACCAGACGTTGCTCGGGAAGTCCGACGGCAGGCGCCGCTCGACACCCTGCAGCGCTGCGTCCACGCGCGCCACCAGGGCCGTCATCCGTTCCCACACACCCGAACCGCACGACGCAGCCAGGCGCCGCCAATGCCGCGCCTCGATCTCGCCCAAGCTGTGGTGCGGGTTCTGCCCGCGGACGGCCATGGCGACCTTGGCCCGCTGGTAGGCCAGCTGATTCGGACCACGGCCGATGATCGGCCAGGCCGACAGCACGTCATACAACGGCGCCAGATTGAACCGGCCGGCGCGCCGATGCTGGATCGAGAAGTTCTTCGCATGCCCATCGGTCGCCGCCAGCAACCAGAACGCCAGCTGCGTCAGTGCGAAGGTCGCGCGATCTTCATCCGCATGTTCGCTGTGGGCCAGCACCCCCAGGCAGTCGCGCACGGAGGGGCCACCGTCGTTCTCGTACTTCCGGTCGGGCGCGGTGCCGAGGGCCTGGCAGAAGTCTTCCTGGGGCAGGCGCGCGATCCACACGCCTTCGCCGGGCTTGAACCGCGGCTTCAGTTCGCCACCCGCGGGCACGCCCTGCCAGCGGCGATCGAAGCGGGTGACGACCAGCGCCTTGGTGGCCCCGAAGGTGGCGATCGCCGTCTCGGCGGTGGCGATGCCCAATTCGTTCATCAACTGCCCGCAGAGCCATTCGTTCTCGACCGAATCGGTCATGTCCGCGCGCAGGTTGCCCACGAGTCCGAGGGGCAGCTTCAGGATGTGCGTGGTCGGCGTGGCGCCACGGGGCCGATACCACCGCCCGGCCATCCGCAGCAACGCAGTCTTCTCCTGCGCGCCGGCGATGGAGATGCGCAGATCGTCTCCCTCGTGTTGCCCGAGCGGCGCGTCCGAGGTCACGGAGCCCAGGATCCGCTCGACGTCTGCGTCTTTCAGCGGCTCGGCCTCGACGCGGTTCCAACCGTCCGGCGCGGCACCGGGCGGCAACAACTGCACCGCGCCCACGCAATCCCGGCCGATGGCGGCCAGCAGGTCGAAGGCATCGTCGGATCGGGCGTGGAATCGGCGGCGCAGGCGGCGCCGGATCCCGGTGCTGTCGGGCAGCAGATTGTCGAAGTAGTTCGTGACCGCGTCGCCCCGGTGCTCCAGCCCCGCTGTGAACGGCAGCGACAACGACAGCGCGCGGCCTGCGTCCGACCGCACCCAGGCCTCGTGATAGCGCAGCACGGGCGTGCCCGTGCGCTGCGTGGCCCAGACGGCCACCGGCTGACCGTTCATCCAGATGTGCAGCTCCGCCATGCGAGCGCAGTGCAGAGGCTTACCAGGGCTCGTCGGACGAGCCGGTGGTCTTCGGCGTGGCCGGTGTGGCCGGCGCGTGTTTCGACGACGATGCAGCAGCGGCGTGCGGCAGGGTGGTGTTGCGCGGCCGGGTCGAGCGCAGCACCATCTGCACTCCCAGGGCGCCCAGCAGGTTGAGGAACTGCTCGACGCTCACAGCGGTCGGGTCGCGCTCGATGCGCGCAATGCGAGCCTGCCCGACGCCGAGCACGGCGCCGAGCTGGACCTGGTTGAGCCCACGCGCCTTGCGCAGCGAGCGCAGGTGGGCGGAGAGTTGTCCGGGAGACTGGATCGAGTAGTCCATCAGGATGCATTTTATGCCGATTGAGACATAGAAACAACAAATATCTCTGAAGACATATTTGTTCAATATGACATGAGAAGAATATTTTTCGACTTTGGAAGCAACAACTTGACGCGCGGATGGCCGGCAACGAGGCCGCCGGCCGCCGCGAGATCGCCGCCAATGAGGCACGCATCGCTGCGCATGAACGAACGCTTCCGCCAATTGGCACAGGACATCGGCGATGCGCTCGGGCCCGCCCCGTTCGGGCCGACTCCTTTTGGGGCAACGTCATCGCCCTCAAGCACGCGCGCTGCACCTGAATTGTCCCCAGACGCAACCCTGGAGCCGCCTGATGAGCCAGGCGCAGACCCAGATTGTTGGCGGGTTCAAGCCCGAAAAACCGGCTGAAACACGGCTCGGCAGCCACTTGGCCGTCGCAGGTTGGCCTGGCTGTGGGAAAGCAAAAGTCCGCACATCCGCTCAGCAAAGCAAAAAGCCGCACACAGTGCGGCTTTTCGGGCTACCCGGCATGTTGGAACGTCGCGGGAAATGGGGTCTGGTGGCCTGGGGCTCTATCGATAGATTCGCTGACTGACGGTCGCTCCAATGCTCGGGGCGGGCGTATCAGGCCCGACAAGTTACTGCTGAAGTTACTCCATTCAGACCGGCGTCGGCGGGTCCTTTCCTGGCATGACTGATCCCCGGACGCGCGCGGTACGCTTCGTCGGCCCCCAAAAGTGCAATCAGCGTCGCCTTCGCGTGGCGATGGTTGGTCTTCGGTAGACCCGGATTCGACCATCAGCGACATTCGCGGGAACAATGTCGCAACCACGAAGTTGCCCCCGAGGAACTGAAAAAGCTCATGGCCGCCAGCCTTCCGCCTGCGAGCACGAGTGTTCCGAGGAAATCTAAGGTCGGCGCTATGCAGCCGCCCGTGATGCATAATTTACAGACCTAATTCTTCCGCATTTATCTGAATTTACCTGATTCATTGATGCCGTATCACTCTTCCCGTATGATGCGTAACAGAACGCTTAATTTATCAAGGAGATAGAGCATGGATGCGCAAGTAAAGGGCAAAAAAGTCGCCAAGGAAGCTGCCGACCTCAAGCGTGAGAAGTTTGTTCAATTAGCGGAGAGTCGCACTGCCAATGCGATGCGCGCAATCCGTGTGATCGGTAAGCTCGGCAACAAATCGCACTACGACTACAGCGAGACCGATGTGAAAAAGATCGTGGGCGCTTTGACTAGGGAAATCGAGTCGCTGAAGTCGCGGATGGGCGACAAGTCGGGCAAGGATGAGGTCGATTTCAAGCTCTAGCCCGGAGAAAGGGGGAGAGAAAACCGATTCGCGGCCGCTGCTGCACACACAAGAAGAGGTCACATGCAAGATTTCGAGCTGTTGAAGGGTCTCTTGGCTGCAGAAACCGAGGAGGCTGCGATCAAGATGCTTACGGCGAAGGGCCTGTCGATGACTAGCCCCGATCCAAAAAAGTGGAAATATCTAGGCGGCATGCCGAACAACCAGTCGATCGTTCACGCTCAACAGAGCACGCCGACGGCGGCGCTTGTCGAGAAGTTCACCAACGGTCAAGATGCGCTGCTGAT